>JAFGFK010000354.1 GCA_016931135.1 Candidatus Sumerlaeota bacterium
AACGGCGTGTCGTTGGAATTGCCATTGGAATAGTTGTTGCTCGTATTTGCTTCTTCAACAAGGTCCCATCCTATCTCCGAACCGGAGACGAACAGTTTGCCTCCCGCCTTGAGGAAGTTTTGAATCAGAACCTGTTCCTCATACCCGAATGTTTCGCTTTCCGTTGATTCCTCGCCGCACATCCACATCACGATATCATAATCATGAAGCGAGACGATTCCCCTGGCGATTTCCTCATTGGCGCAGGAATCATATCTCCTGTTATTGGCGGTAAGGGCTTTGGCGTAAATTTCGAGCAGGGCGTGATTGACTCCGCCGCGCTGGCTGTTCCAGCGATCGTACCCATCCACGATGAGGATCTTACTTCCCGTGTCGCCCAGAGAAACGCAGAGCGCATCGGAATCGGCGCTTGCGCCGCCGGAATTGACAGCCTGGAGTTTGAATGCGTAACGCGTGAGGGGAGATAAATCTGTAAAAGTGGTTGATCGGGAATCAGAAGGAAGATCGCCTTCGCCTTTTATCTGGTTCCACGATCCGGAACCGGTTTTCTGAAACAGGCGAAAACCCCGGCTTGCGAAGCCCTGCCATGTAATGGTTACGGTATCGGAGGAGGCGCGTATTGCCGTTTTGATGGTTGGCGCCTCCGGGGAAAGCGTGAAATAATTCAGAATGGATTTCATCACGCCGTTTCGATCAGATTCGTTGTAGATGGTTTCAAAGGGAAAACCCATGTTCACTATTGTCCCTTCCGTGGGAGAGGAATGATACAAACAGGCGTTGCCGCCTGAGCCTCCCTGGTAGGCGAGTCCGATGGTTGCGTCATAATAGGGGGCGATCTGATCCGGATTTGTCACATCATAAGTTCCATGGGTTCCATCATCGAATGAAAATGTCAAACCGTCGAAAATGGAGCCGGGAACGCCCTGAACGTTATATGTATCGGCGTCATCGCCAACATAAGAGGCGCACAGATATTCGTTATAAAAAGGTCTGTCATTGGGAGAGCCGTTCTTGTATGAGCTCGAATTATGTCTGTAATCCAGGTCCCATCCGATTTCCGCTCCGGATACGAAGAGACATCCTTCGGATTTAAGGAAATTTTTTGCATGCGTCTGTTCCGCAAAGGAAAATGTTTCATCGAAGGTCGATTCTTCCGCAAGAATCCATACGGCTGCCTTGTAATCCGCCAGATCGATTTGTTCATCAATGACCGATTCATTGCTGCAGAAATCGAAACCAATCCCGCAGGATTCAAGGGCTTTCCCGACGCGCGTTAAAAATGTATGGGAGGAGGATTTTTGTTGCCGGTAACGATCCGCGCCATCAACCAGGATAACGCGGGAACTTGATTCTTTCATTCTGAAGGGAATTACGTTCGAGTCTATGGTTTCAACAGGCCCTGAGTTGCTGGATGTCATCTTGAAGTAATAAGTAGTATCGGGAAGAAGCCCGGAAACCTCGCAGTACCGCATCCCTGGCGTCAGTTCGGCGTATTCGCGAATGCGCGACCATGTGGAGCCATCTACGCTTTGATAGAGATGGAAACCCAGCTCCGCCTCTCCATCCCATCGGATTTCCATGCGCTCTATTCCTGTTTTTGTGATATATAAGATAACCGGTTCCGGAAACGCCCATACCTTGTATCCAGAGGGATTGTTATACCGGATGGGTTGATAGTTGTCATCGCGGGAAAGGGAGCGATGGGTCATCGCCCAGATCAGACCGCCTCCGGAAGTGCATTCGTACAACATGGATGTATGGGTATGGTTCGTGAAATAATCGTACAGCCGTATATGGCTCCCGGCATTGTTCAGGGCGTCGCCTGCGCGAAGATCATCCCATTCGATATCATCCGAGATTCCCGGAAATCCCGATGTGGCGTACCGGGGCGATGTCCATGCGTTCGAGACGAAACCCGAGCAGTCGTCTCCCACGGAGCATTGTCCATAGGATGAGCCGCCTCCTGTATTTTTATTGCCGGCTGTCAACGGGATGATAAGACCGTCGAGGTATTGCTTTGTCGTCGTTTCTCCCCCCCAGCAATATTTGACGCCTGTTTTCCAGGCTTCCCCTGTATCCGGAGGCGTGGTTCCGCTGCATTGCGCTTTAGCGTTGTCGGAACTGAGATAATACAACAGGGAGTTGAAATCCTGAGCGATTGCCATGATCCGATCCCTCTTGACGTCCTGAGCCACGCTCCCGTTATAAGAATAATAATCAGCGGCAAAAATCACGGAATCGAGAAAAAAAAACAATAAAATACAAACAAGCGAAATATGCCGCATTTTTTTCATAATATTATGACACATATTTCCTTTCAGAAAAACATTTTAAGAATGATAATCATAAAATGGAATTACAAGAGGAAAAATGGGTTATGGTAACATTTTTCTAAATTTCTGGTAATGGAGTCAAGATGCGCCCGCTTTGAGAAATCATCCTGAAATTCCGAAGTTTCCATTATCCTGATTCTGAATATATTTTGTTTGACATTTCGGGGGATCATGCAAAGTTAACTTCAAACTATTTTACGTGATAAAATGTCTATGCGGAACATGCTCAAATTGAAACATCTCATTCTGATCGCCATTCTGATCATTGCGATCTGGGCGTTTCTGCCTTCCCATGATGAAAAATCAAAAGAAACGGATGGAAAAAAAGGACAGAATCCTCAGACCTCTTCTTCCTCTGAAAAAAAATATATCCTCAAGGTTTATCCCGACGTTTACCTCCCGGGAACCATGCCTTTCAATGTGGGGAAGCCTCTCGAAGGCATCGAGAAGGTAGCGGAGGAATTCGAAACCCTCTATCCTGATACGAAGATTCATTTTGTCGGCGTTCCTACCGGGCTCCGCGAATGGCTGGTTACCCAGCTGTCAACAGGTCAGGCGCCGGATATCCTCCATGTGAATGTGGAGGATGTGTGGCAGGATGTACACAAGAGCTGGTATGTCCCCCTCGATGAATACCTGGACGCCCCCAATCCCTTTGTCAAAAAAGGGGAGCCGGGAAGCGAAAAGTGGTGGGACATGTTCAAGTATCAATCGATTACCCGCGGAAAGGCGGCGCCCGATGGGAAAAATTATTGCGTCTGCCTCGATATGATCGAAACCGCCATTTTTTACAACAAGGACATCTTTAAAAAACTCGGGCTCGCACCCCCCAAAGATTGGGTGGAATTCCTGGATATCCAGGAAAAACTCCAGCAAGCAGGTTATACACCCCTCCTCATGGTGCTCCCCATGTATGCGGATTGGGCGGTGGACCTCATCTTCGATCAACTCTATTACGACCTTCTCCCTGGTATCGATCTGATGAAAGATCCCACCAGGGAAGAGTATCTCCAGGGATACCTGGATTGGGATGAGATTTCCTTTTTGTATCAGAAGGGTTTCTTCACAAAGAAAGACAAGCGTTTTTGCGAATTATGGCGCATCATGAAGGAATGGCGAAAGTACGCAAACAAGGACATCGCCTCAGCGGATATCAACAAACTCTTCATAACGCAGAAGGGCGCCATGATCTGGAATTCGAGTTTCCTTGTACATAAACTGGCGAGAGATCCGGAAATCGAGTTCGACTGGGGCGTGTTTTATCCCCCCCCCATACCCTCTTCTTACAATTCTTATTGTTCAGGGCATGATATGTGCGTGATCGGGGGAGCAGCCATGCAGCTCACGGTTACCAATTCCGCTTTCAGCGATACCGGCGATATAGCCACCTCGGAACGCCTGAAGCGCTGCATCGCCTTCCTTCAATTTCTGACCCTTCCGAGAAACGCCGATACCGTAGTGAATGAAATATCGTGTCTCCTCCCGAATATCAAAGGCGTCGATCCCCATCCGGAGCTGCTGCCCTTCGATGAGATTCTTCACAGGCGCTATACCACGACAAAATGGATCTTCACATTCGATCTTAAATTCAACGAGGTCATGACGCGGATGCTGGACCTCTACCTGAACGACGGAATTACTTATGATGAATTTCTGGATTGGATGGAAAGAAACCTGGATTCCGCAACGAAATCGGTTGTCTATCGAAAGAAACTCGATTTAAGCGGAATGGAAAAGAATTGGATTGAATCGGCGCCCGAACGCCAGAAAATAAAGGATCTGCCTGATGCGGCTCAATAAGTTTCAATTATTCAGAAAGAATATCCCCTGTTATCTCCTGATTCTCCCGACGTTTGTTCTTCTTTCCGTATTCAGCTTCGTTCCGTTTTTCTGGGCGTTTTCCACATCCTTTTATCAGTTTGAAATCGGGGAAGAGGCGAAATTCGTCGGGCTCAACAATTACAGGGAATACTTCTCCGATCCCACCCTTTTCTTGAGCTTCAAGAACATGATCTTTCTCACGTGTTTCGCCGTATGCGTGAACATGATTTTTCCCCTGACCATCGCCAAACTGATCTTCTCCCTTTCCTCGGAACGGGCGCGATACGTTTACCGGGTGATCTTTCTGATTCCAGTCGTTGTTCCCGGCGTAGCGATCCAACTCATCTGGGGCGGCATGATCTACAGCGATTCAGGTCTCATCAATGAATTCCTGCTCCTCATCGGGCTCGAGGGGCTCACGCGCGGCTGGCTTTCCAATCCCCACACCGCCCTCTGGGCAATCGCCTTCCTCGGATTCCCGTTTGCCAGCGGCATCAATATCCTCATTTATTACGCCGGGCTTTCCAATATTTCCGAAAGCGTTCACGAGGCAGCCTGGCTGGATGGCGCTACCGGCATCCGGAAATTCCTTGTCATCGATGTCCCCCTTGTGCTCAGCCAGATCAAACTCCTCATGATCCTGACCATCATTGCCGGGGTTCAGGGATTCGAGGGAATCTTCATCCTGACAAGGGGAGGACCCGGTTTCAATACCATGGTGCCCGGACTCTGGATGTATTTCAACGCCTTCAGCTTTCAAAAGATGGGGCAGGCTTGCGCCATCGGCGTGATCCTTTTCTTCATCATACTCGGCTTGACCATATTGAACCTGAAATACTTCAAATCCACGGAGGAGATACAGGAATTCAAATGAAAAGGAAAAGACAGGACTTCTGGCTTCATTTCATCCTGATGATCATCGTGTTTCTCACCATGGTTCCCTTTCTCTTCGTCTTGAATAATTCCTTCCGTTCCAATACGGAAATGTATCACGCCTTTTTCGGTTTTCCCAGAAACATGAAGGACATGATCCGCTTTTCCTCGTATAAACTGACCGGAAAAGAGGAGCAGATCGAACTGAAAGTTCTGGATGAGAATGCGCCCCAGGATATTCGGGCGAGCGAACTGGCGCCGACCAAAATGACATACCCCGAGGCAATGAGTCATCTTTTCAGGGAAATGACAAAAGGATACCGCTATTGCTGGGATTACCTCAAACCCTACATGCTCAATACCTTCCTGGTATGCATAGCCACGGCGCTGGGCGTTATTCTGATCGGATCGATCAGCGCGTATGTATTCTCCAGGTACCGCTTTCCCGGAAACCGTTTCCTGTTTCTGATCGTTCTCAGCATCATGATGATCCCCCACATTCTGACGCTTGTTCCCAGTTTTCTTCTGGTAAAAAAACTGGGACTCCTGAATTCCTACTGGGTGCTGATCCTGCCCTATACCGCGGGGGGTCAGATATTTTCCATTTTCGTGTTCAAGAGTTTCTTCGATGGACTTCCCGAAGACCTCTTCGAATCCGCTCGCATCGATGGCGCGGGGCATTTCTCTCTGTACTGGAATATCGTACTGCCTCTTTCCAAACCCGTCATCGCCGTAGTGGCGGTAGTTAACATCCTCGGAACATGGAACAATTTCCTCTGGCCCTTTATCTGCAATAACGATCCAAAGTATCATGTGGTGGCGTCCGGTCTCTTTCTCATGAACGCCACCCAGGTGGCGGCGAACATGTCAACCATGTACGCCGCTTATACCCTTTCCAGTTTGCCGCTCCTCGTTCTTTTCATATACGCGACAAAACCCTTTATCAAAGGAGTAACCACCGGCGCATTCAAGGCTTGATACAATGAAAAATGAGAAATGAACAATTCAAAATTTAAATTGCGTCCATAGTTGTCCATAGTTGTCCATTTCCTTTAGAATCAGGGGGAGATATTGATGCAGACTATGGCTGTTTTATGGATAGTCGGTCTTTCCCTTCTGGGAATTGCCGGTTATATCCTGACATATAAACTGGCGAAGATTCTGCCTCTTTCATTACTGATCCTCCTGGGCGTTGTTTCCTTTGGATTCACCCTTCTCTGGCTCCTGATCGATTTCTATTATTTTCACTGGTATGACGATTGGGCGTGGCTTTTGGAGGCGCGTTCCCGGAAAGGATTCGAATTCACGATCATTTTCATCGGCGTTTTTTGCTCCCTGATCCAGCAAAACGTGAATAAAAAATTCAAATGCAGGGACCCTTTCAGCTGCCATAATGGCGTGGCGCTTATTCTTATTATCATCACTCCTTCGTTCATCAAACCGGTTTTACATCATGTGGAGCCCGGATGGCGGGAATCCTGGGATGAAGAGGTTTGCATTCAGACCACCCCCTATACCTGCGGTCCCGCCAGCGCGGCGACCATCCTGAAATATTATGGAATCAATAAAACCGAGGAGGAGATCAGCCGCAGCGCCTGGCTCACGAAACACGGAACCGAACCCTGGCATCTGGCGCGGATTATCAGAAAAAGCGGACTGAAGGCGAAATTTGTATCCGTTCCCTCTCAACCGGCTGATCCCCCCATTCCCTGCATCGCCGGAGTTCGCCAGAAGGACGATTTGAAAAAGGGACATTTCATCACTATCCTCGAAAAAACGGAAAATTCCTTCACGATCGGCGATCCCGCGGTAGGCAAATTGAAAATCACCAAGGAGGAACTCTTCGAGGTTTACGTCTTCGTCGGCTTCGTGATACAGGTAACAATAAAATGAATGCGAATATCATCAAAAAGTTATTGTCATTATTCGGAGTATTGTTAATGTCTTCCTGTATGATTATTAACAGTAAACATGAAAATAATGTTCTGAAAAATAAAACCATCTGTCTCGATCCCGGGCATGGAGGAACGGCGGATACGGACGCCTATCGTGTGGGTCCTTCAGGGGAAAGGGAGGAATGGATCAACCTGCGCGTCGCTCTTTACCTCAAGGAGACGCTCGAAGAAAAGGGCGCAAAGGTGATCATGACCAGAACCGAGGATATCCAGGTTCCTCTGAAGGAACGCGCCCTCCTGGCTGTAGAGAGGGGGGCGGACGCCTTTATCTCCCTTCATCACAACGCCACGGCGGATGCGGGCGTGAATTTCCCGATTGTATATTATCATGGCAACGCCTCGGAAAATAAAGGCAGCGCCCTGCTGGGGAGGTTCGTTTGCAGAAGGCTTCGCGAAGCGCTTTTTTCCGGGGAAGGGGATGCGGTTCTCTGTTCCGATTTCACTATATTTCCCGGCAGCGGGACTTCCGTTTTGCGGAACTCCTATGACATCCCCGGGGTGATAGGGGAGGCGTCGTTTTTCTCGAATCCGGATGAGGAAAAACGCCTGAAAAATCATTCTTATAATGAAAGAGAAGCGCAGGCTTATGCGATGGCTCTGGAGGATTTTTTCTCGACTCCTCATCAACCCATCCGGGAAAAGTTTTCCATGATCACAATTTCGCCCTTTGAGGTCTTTCAGGAAGCGGAGAGAATGAATGAAATCGCCAGGAATTGGAGAGATGATTATCAAAAAGGGAAAGAAATATTTGACAGGGGCGAGCCGGATTCGTTTAAAAAAGCCTTTGAGTTCTTGACGCGTTCGGCAAAATCTTTTCCTGATTCCCCGGTTGCCCGGGAGTGCCACAGACTTCGCGCCCTCATCCTCGAAAAATGGGGGAAAAGCAAAGAGGCGCTTGTGGAACGAACGCGCGTTAATGAATTTTATATTCCGCTTGAATAAGGGGGATGTCATGCCAGTTAGAAAAGTGGTGATACCGACAGCAGGATGGGGCGTCAGGCTTTTGCCCATAACTAAAGCCGTTCCCAAGGTCATGCTCCCCGTTGGGAAAAAACCAGTTGTTCAATACGTGGTGGATGAAGCGGTTCTCGCAGGGATAGATCAAATCATTTTCATCACCGGGCGTGGAGAGGAGATTATAAAACGCCACTTTTCTCCGGATCACGATCTTCGCCTTCATCTGGGGAAGAAACGGGAACGGGAATCCCTTCATGAATTGGAATTCGAAAAAATCCCGCTCCATTATTATTATATACGGCAGGATCAACCCCGCGGCTTGGGCAATGCCATTCTCCAGGCGCAGGATCAGGTGGAGGACGATATTTTTGCCGTTGCCCTCGGCGATACGATCATGGATCACCCCCCGGGCAATTCCATTATCCGAAATCTTGCCATGATTCAGGAGGAACGGAATGCGGCTGCCGTGCTTGCCGTTGAGTACAAGGAGAAATCACGAATATCACAGTATGGAGTCATCGATCCGGTTTCCGATATGGAGGGAAATGTAGCGGATATCAAGGGAGTGGTGGAAAAACCGGACCCTTCCCAGGCGCCGAGTTGTTACGCCATTGCCGCCCGCTATATCTTTACCCCGGATATCTTCGATGCGCTCGAGGGCGCGGCGCCTGAGGGAAAAGGAGAATGGGAACTCACCGATGCGATCAACCTGCTTGTAAAAAAGGGGATGAGAGTATGCGCTGTTTTGCTTGGAGAAGGCTGCCAGCGGCACGATGTCGGTCATTTTGACAGCTATTTCAGGGCGTTCCAGGAATTTTCCGTAAGAGAGAAGGAGAGATAGATGAAATTTGTCATTCGGGCCAGTTCACCGGGACGTTGCGGGATCATAGGCAATCCAACCGATGGGTACGGGGGAACCGTCATCTCATGCAGCATTCCTCAAAGGGCGTATGTGGAATTGCGTCCCGCCGATTTTCTGCGTATTTCCGCCTCCGATCAGGAGGCGGTTCTTACAGCGCCCGGGGATTTTACGCTGCATGGAGACTTTTTCGACATTCCCAAGGCGGTTTTGAGTTTTATGAATATGACGAATTGCAAAGTCGAGATCAAGACATGGAGCGAGATTCCGCGCCAGGCGGGTCTTGCCGGTTCGACGGCGACCATGGCCGCCCTTTTCGCCGCCCTGCTCGCCTTTAAAAAACAAAGGATGAATTCTTACATGATTGCCGAGCATCTTCATGAAATCGAACAACGTCACCTGAACATTCAGTGTGGATTCCAGGATCACTACATGGTGGTTTTCGGCGGGCTCAATTACCTGGACTTTCGTATGAAGGAAGATTGCAGATTCATCGATGTGGGATGTTACGCCACAGTGGAATCCCTCGATAATTATGTCCCCGATCTTCCTTTTGTATTGGGGCACAGCGGAGTGAAGCATCACTCGGGAAACGTTCATCGACCCATCAGGGAACGCTGGCTTCAGGGAGACCCCCAGGTCAGAAATGGGTATAGTGACATAACGCGTTTGGCGCGATCAGGCAAAAAAGCCCTTTTTGCGGGGGACTGGGATGAATTGGGGCGTCTGATGAACATCAATCACGACATCCAGCGGGAATTGGGAGGCTCGGGGGAAATCAATGAACAATTGATCAAGGCGGCGCGCGATGCCGGCGCCGAAGGCGCCAAACTCGCCGGCGCCGGGCACGGCGGCACCATCATCGCCCTTGCCACGAAGCCAAAACCGGTGATAAAAGCCCTCAAAGCTGCGGGCGCCCAGGATATACTCTTCCCCAAACCCGCCCCGGGTCTTCAGGTCAGAAAAGAAGAATTGTTATAAATTCTTTTCCTCGAAATACCACGAAATATTTCAACGGTTTTTAATTGTTAATTTTACATTTTTCATTTTACATTGCCTGGGGCTCATTCATACCGCAGCGCCTCGATGGGATCGAGTCTTGCGGCTTTTGTGGAGGGATAGAGTCCAAAGGCAAGCCCGATGATCGCTGCTACAGAAAAAGAAACAATGATGGGCGTGGCGGATATCGGGGTCTTCCAGTTGGCGTAAAGCGAGATCATTTTCGCCATTCCTATTCCCGCAAAAATACCGATGAATCCTCCCAGAAGGCTCAACGTCAAAGATTCAATGATGAATTGATAGAGAATATGCGTTTGCGTGGCGCCGATGGCTCGTCGGATGCCGATCTCCCGCGTTCGCTGGGTTACCGTGGCAAGCATGATGTTCATGATGCCGATCCCTCCTACAAGGAGCGAAATCCCCGCAATGGCTGTCAGAACAATCGTGAAAATCCTCTGGGTGCGTTGACTTTGTTCCAGAAGCTCCGCCGGAATCACGATTTCGTAATCCTCGACGTCATTGTGCCTTCGCTTCAGAATCCGGTCCGCAATATAGGCGACTTCCTGCAAATCCGCTCCCTCTCGAATCTTCAGGGAAATTTCATCCAGATCTTCAGCTCGTTCATCCAATCCGAATCGCTTGAAAGCGGTTGTCAGGGGAATATATATGTTCTGATTCAGGTTCCCGACTTTCAGGGGACCGATGCCGCCGGAACCGCTTTTGCGCTCCATCAATCCTACGATCGTATAAATCTGGGATTCCAAACGAATCTCCTTTCCCAATGCCTCCTCAATCGGGAACAACCGGTTTTTGATCTCCTGACCTATCACGCATACCTGCCTTGACTCCTCGATATCCAGTTCATTGATGAAACGACCGCTGGCGACATAATGACTGACTACCTGGGGATAATCCGGACTTACCGCCATAACGGTTGATGGGGGAATCTCGTTCTTGTAAATCAAACGGGCTTTCACAGTCTTGCTTACCGCCACATTCGTGATGTCCGAAAGAATTCGTTTCAGGGATTCCGCATCCTTTTGCGTCAAACCGTATTGAGCCTTTCTCATGGCTTCGGTTCTGTCCATACCCTCCAGCGCCAGCCTCTTGATGCGGATATTGTTGGTGCCCAGGAGGCGAATCTGTCTCAAAGATTCCTCCTTCGCCCCTTCGGCAATCGCAACCATGGCGACCACTGCCGCCACGCCGAATATGACTCCGAGCATGGTGAGAAAGGAACGAAGTTTGTGGGTCCAGATTTCCTTGAAGCCTATTTTGAGGTTTCCTGTAATCAGCATGGATGATTCCCCTGGATATTTCGGAATAAAAAATCAGAAAACGATTTCATCGAAGCGCCCCGAAATTGTCAATCAGGAGATGTCGGAACCGGGTTCAACCGGGCGATCCACGGTTATCAGAGAAAGACCCTTTTTCCCATGAGCGGCAAGCAGCATGCCCTTTGACTCGAGCCCTTTCATCTTTTTGGATTTGAGATTCTCCACCACAACGATGGTTTTTCCGATCATTTCCTCCGGAGCGTATTCCATGGCAATCCCCGCGACGATCTGCCTTTTCTCGAATCCCAGGTCGATGTCCATTCTCATCAGCTTGTCGGTTTTGGGGACCCTTTCAGCAACCAGAACCCTGGCTGCAAAAAGTTTCACCTTGGCAAAATCTTCATACTCGATTCTTTCCTCAACCGCTCCCTGTTTTGCCGCGGGTTGTTCATCCTTCCCCTCGGTTTTTATTGTATCGGGCGAGGGCGGGGGGGATTCGACTTTGGGGAAAAGGATTTCCCCGGTTTTCACCGGAAGACCCGGCTGTAATGGAACATGGATGGATTGGTCGTCTCTTCTTGTAATGCCGAATTGATCGAACGCCTCCGCGGATTTTTCGGGCGTCACGGGCCCAAGAAGATGGGCGCAGGATACCGCCAGTTTCGCCGCTGTGTAAAGAACCGTATGGAGTCGTGAGATATCCTTCTTCTTGTATAAATCCCACGGCGCCTGATCGTTCACATATTTATTGGACGCCCGCGCTACATTCATGATCTTCTCCAGGAGATCGTTGAATTTGAGGTTATCCAGGAGAGACGGCATGGAATTTACCAGTTCCTCCAGTGAGGCAAGGATCAGTTTATCCGGTTCCTGTAAAGGTCCCGGTTCCGGGATGCGTGATTCGCAGTATTTCCCGATCATTTCCGTAATGCGTTTCACAAGATTCCCGAAATCATTCGCCAGGTCGCTGTTGAATCTTTTCACAAGATTTTCCTCGCTGAAATCCGCATCCAGTCCGAATGTCATATCCTTCAGCAGGAAATATCGGAACGAATCGACGCCGTATTTTCGGGAGAGATCGAGCGGCGCGACCACGTTGCCCAGGGTCTTGGACATTTTTTGTTTATCCATGCTCCAGTAACCGTGCACGTTCAGGTGGAGATAGGGTTCGACGCCTGCGGCCTTGAGCATGCAGGGCCAATAGATGGCGTGAGGCTTCAGGATGTCTTTAGCCGTGAAGTGATTGGAACAATGCCAGAATTTTTTGAATTTTTCCCCATCCGGATACCCGATGGCGCTGATATAGTTGACCAGGGCGTCGAACCACACGTATGTGACATACTTGTCATCGAAAGGAAGCGGGATGCCCCAGGGGAGCCTTGATTTGGGCCTGGAAATGCACAAATCCTTGAGCGGATCCTTGAGAAAGGAAAGCGTCTCGTTTCGATACCTTTCCGGGCGGATGAAATCCGGATGATCTTTGACGTATTGGATCAGCCATTCCTGGTACATGCTCATTTTGAAGAAATAATTTTCCTCTTCGATCCATTCGGGTTCCACGAGGTGATCGGGGCATTTTCCATCCACCAGTTCCTTTTCCGTGTAAAAACGCTCACATCCGGTGCAGTAAAAACCCCCGTATCTTGCATGATAAATCTCTCCCCTTTGATAAATAAGGGAGAGAACCTCCCGCACGACCTTTTTATGCCTTTCCTCCGTTGTGCGGATAAAGTCGTCCGGCTGGATATGCAGAGTAGGCCAGAGATTCCGATAAAGGGCGCTGATTTCATCCGCGTAACGGCTCGGTTCGCATTGATTCCCCTGAGCCGCCCTGAAAATCTTGTCTCCGTGTTCATCCGTACCGGTGAGAAAATAGGTTTCATAACCGAGAAGACGGTAAAAACGCCGCGCCACATCGCACAGGATCGTGGTATAGGCGTGCCCGATATGGGGCTTCGCATTGATGTAGTAAATCGGCGTGGTGATGTAAATCCGTTTTTCCATCTTGATAAATCCTTTTCGAGTTAATAACTGTTCTCAAACAGATCAAATGTTACGAATTTTTCTAATCGACTTGGAATATGAGCGCAAGTTATTTCTGGCATCAATTAGAGAAGCGGGCGCATCTTGATTTCATTACCCCCCCGGTGGATTATTTTCGAAGATGGGTGGTGTCTTTGGTCAAACGGGAAAGCCCCTCCTTGATAAGATCGTTGATGCTGTATCCCGCTGTAATGATCTGGTTCTCGTTATATCCGAAATTCAGGAGGTCCCGGATCGTAAAACCGGCGCAGCGCATTTCCTGGGGGGTGTAGCCCACGCCCCGAATCTGGTTTCCGGGAAAGTACCGGATCAATTCCCGCGGATTGAATCCCACGCCTTTCAAATCCGCCAGGCTGAATTCCTCCTTCAATTCTTCCAGTCTGAATCCAATCCGGAAAAGGTCCCTGGCGTCGAATCCGGCAACGCGGCAGTGATGAACCGTGATCCCCATGTGTCGGATTTCCTTCGCGTCGTATCCCTTGCCGATCATCTCACGGACATCGTCGCTGTCGGTTTTGTTGAAAGATTTTTTTTCTTTCGGAGGGGGGGGAGACGCCGGTTCCGGGGAAACATACCCGATCTCAACCAGCTGCTCCCTGGTATAGCCCAGTTTTTTCATGCCGGTATAATCATAGCCCATCTCTATCAATTTACCGGCGATCAGCCCCTTGGAACGAAGCCATCCGGCGCTTTTCCGGATTCCTTCCATGATGCATTTGTGAAGCTGCGCAGGATCCTTGAATCCGATTTTTTTGCACAGGTTCCATCTTTCATCCTCATCCATTTGGAGCTTCTCCTTTTGTTTTTCTGGAAATCCTGTATAAATAAGGGTGGGGGAGATAAACCAGGGGCGTTTTCCGATAGAAGGATTCATCGTAAAGTTTTGCAGCCTTTTCAACCCTGTAGATTTCCTCTAAAATGGGATCGGTAAATGTCGTCAATATCGGAAATCGATCGATGTTGGGATTGATGATGTCCATCATGAGATCGAGATAAAAGTCGCCCTTTGATGGAATGGAACCGGAGCGCCTTATGGTGATTCGGGGATGATCGGGAGGCTGATTTTCGAAGTAAGAAGCGTACCATCCGGAGTGTATGAAATTCGCCCCGAGAACCGTTACGTCAGGACGAAATCCAAGAGATTTCTGCAAATACCATAATATATAGATATCGTTATCGGAAAAGGTGAGGATCAGGGAGCGCCTCGGTGAATTCTCGAGAATCTTCAATCCGTATTCATAAGCCCCGGTTTGCGTGGATTTATCCTGAATACGGTAGTAACCCAGAAGGGAAGTCAAAGGCGGGAAAAGCATCACATACACAAGAAAATTGATCTTTCGCCCCAATAACGCCTTTTCCATGATGCGCATGATGTTTAAAACTCCAAGAATGAATAAGATGATCAATCCTGGAAAGAAAGCCATAAAATAAGGTTCGATGTCAAGGATGTTATAAGTGGTCGCCATGAACAAGCCGAACATAACGTATCCTGACAAACCGATAAAGGCAAACCGGGAAAAAAGACGGATTCGCACGGCGCCCGCAATCATCATCACAGAGATAATGACGAACGTAAGGCTTTTTAAAAGGGGCGTGTTCTCTTCGAAGTGGCGCATTTCCTCGGGAATCCATGTCGCAAATGTGACAAGGCGATTCAAGGCGAATCCCATGAATCGGGGAAAGGTAAAGGGAATTCCCGGCGATTCCATGAGAAATCGCTCGTTTTTGAAAGTCCCCCCGGATACAACCCAGATAAAGTTTTTGAGATTCGAGGGGTTTCCCCAGTTGAGTTCCGGCTTTGCCGCAGCGCGCAAGGGGAGATACAGATAAAATAAAAGCCCCGATAAAAACAGGGCGATCAGAGTCGGATATATCTTCCAATGAATTCTGTCCCTGAATGATTTCCACAGGATAACGGCGGCAAGGGGGGAAAGCGTCAAAGTGAGCATGTGATTGGAAAAACCGAGTCCCCATAAACCGAAAAAAACAAGCAGCCTGTTTGTCCCTCCCTTTTGTATATATTCAAAGAAAATCCATAGTAAAACAGTCACGAACAAAAGATGCAGGGAATATACCTCCGTGATGGTTGCGTGGAACCAGAAAGTCCTGGAAAAGGCAAGCGTCAGCGCGCAAGCCGCGGCTGCGACATCCCGGTAATGAGGATAAAGAAACCATGAAGAGGGCGCCATTTTCAGAACGGATTTCAATGCTAAAAAGAAAAATCCGGACGCCAGGGCGCCGAACAGGGCGCATAGGAAGTTTGTTCCCAGCGCCGGATTCTCCGGAAAAAAACGGCATAGAATATATCCCACTATGGTAAACAGCGGATATCCCGTGGGATGAGCGATCCCCCCTGTGGCGCAAACCGTTGACAATTCTATCCCGTCGCCCCAGTATATGGTCGGCGCTGTGGTTTTCAGGTAGATGGCAAGGGACGCTATCGCGATAAAGAAGGGAGCGTATCGTTGCAGGAAAAATATGCCATCCAGCCCTGTTTCTTGCCTTTTCCGTTCCATCTGCAACGTCTTTACAATTCGGTTTTGATGGTAAATCCGACATGATAAACCTGCATGCATTCAGGACAAACCAGTTTGACGGCAAGTCGATCCGTGAATTTCACAGGGTCCAGCATGATGTGAAATCCCTTTTCATAACCGCATTTCTCACATTTATTGAATGTGACTGTGATATTTTTATCTATTTCAGGCACTTTATCCTCCCATGAGTTAAAAGATATTTATTGTGTAATGACGACGGCGTCAGGTGTCAATCATATTTCGTTTTTCCCTGCAAGGCGTGATGTTTGAACCAGTTCTGAACCTGGGGCGACTGAAAGGCGGCTTCGATCTTGTCCAGGCGCTCCAGCAGATCCCCAGGCTCTCGGAATTTGACATTCAGATGGAAATCCTGCGTTTCAAAAAACGGCGGAGCCATGATTTTGACTTCCGGAGCGAGCTCCACCGATCGTAGGCATTCCTGAAACGAGCGCTCCATTTCACTCAGACGCGGGTAACGCAACTGCCGGAGTTTTTTCCTCATCATGTTTGCCCGCTCTTGCTCCGTCCTTTCCCTGTTTTCAGGAATCGCTCCCAGGTTTTCCCTTTCCATGAGTTGATCTACGGAAATCCCCACCCTCCGGGAACATTCGAAAAGATTCTCCATGAATTCCTTTTGCAGATTCACCCCAAGTTTCAATGTCCGGATAATATCGAATACCGTCTTTTGCTCGTGTTTTCCGAAGTTAAAAAGGGCAAAGGCGTTGGAAGGCGGGATTGCGCCCTGAACAATCGCAGCAAGCATGACGCCATCGAGTTCCAGGATGCGGATTGTTTTTTCAAGCGTCTCTTCCGTTGGCGCAACCCGCAATAACGGCATGATCTCATCGATTGTACGGTTTCGCCCCAGGATCGAAAGTGATTTCTTGAGGGCGGTCGCCTTTTCCACCAGGTTGAGTTCCCTGATCGCGAGATTGTCGTAAATGTTGGCGAGAAAAATATCCTGATCCGGTATTTCTTCATCGATAACAAGGCAGGGGAGCGGCGTGATATTATGCAAATTTGCAACCTGGATACGGCTGTAACCAAGGGCAGGTTGAAATCGCGCTCCCGATTTCCGGATGGATCGTACCCATACCGGATTCACGATCCCGATCTTCATGATGGAATCCTCCAGTTTCTCCGAAGGAGGTCCATAACCGATCCGGAAAAAGTCGCTTTCTGAATCGACCTCTGATAGGGGCAGTTTTTCGAATCTCATTTTCATGCTTTTATACATTGATTCCTTTCTTGACATAACGTCCTTTCCTGCGAATATCAAGTTTGAATTTATGAAGATAAAAATGTCATGTTCGATAAAAATACCTGTGGGAAGGATGAATCTTGAGCGATAAATCCTCACTTGATCCCTTCGAAAAATGGAGCGAGAAAAGCCTTTTAACAGGGCTCTTCATCTTTAATTTCCTTTTGAAGATTGCGCTTATCGGGATCAACAGGGCGGAATATACGGACGGAATCCTCCAGATCACCCTTTTTTCCAATCCCAACCGCCTTTATCCGCCTCTTTTCACAATCCTTGTTCACATCCTGACGCCGATTTTCAGAAATCCCGAACTGGCGGGACGCTTCATCTCTGTTTTATCAGGATCGCTCCTGGCGATACCCGTGTTTCTATTGACAAGACGGATTTTCGACAAAACGGCAGCCTTTTTTGCCGGCGTGGTTTTTACGGTTTCTCCTATGGCGCTTCGCTGGTCCCTTCATTCCATGACCGATATGATATTCGCCCTTATATTCTTCCTTGCCGTTTCCTCGTGGATTCACGCCGCTGCGGATTCCCGGAAGGATTCCCGCAAAGCCTTTACCGCTGCTACGGTTCTCGCCGTTCTTGCCACCCTGACCCGTTACCAGGGCGTCCTCCTCGCCCCTCCGATCCTTTTCCTTCTTGTCATGATTTCAATGCGACAAAGACGATTCCCCTGGAAGGAAACCGCATGGCAGATATTATGGGCGCTGCCCGTATTATGGATTTATTTTTATGGATTTCGCCATCCGCAACAGTTCGTGGAACGCGCGGGAAATTCCCCCGGGCAAACCGTCATCCTGATCCTCAATGTTTTCGAGAGCTTTCTGGCGTACAGCCCCTATTTTCTCACCCTGCCTGTCTTTTTTTTCATGCTTGCCGGTTTATTTTATCCCGGAGGATATCGAAACGAACGGGCAATCCTTCTGGGAATATTTCTGTATATGGTAACGAGCCTTTTGCTGCTTCAGTCCGCTTTTTCCTCGTTTCAATCGCGATACCTGCTGCCCCTTCTCCCTATGGCGGCGGTTTTTGCGGGGCGCGGTATGGCTGCCCTGAAAATATTCTGGAAAAGACGCCCCCTGGTTTTCAATATCCTTTTTATCGTAACGATCCTGTATGGAATCGGATTCGGATTGACATCCGTTTTTCTTCAAAGGGAAACCTTCGGAGATCTCAAGGAGGCTGCGCTTTTTCTTCGGGAACTTCCACACGGCGTCAAGATTTATTCCAATGAAACATACAAGGATCTGGGTCCTGTCAAAATGCGCTTCTGGTCAAAAAGGGATATCGAATCCTTTGATGTTTCCAGGGATTTCCCATCCGGGGCGTTCGTTTGTTTTTCCAGCGCATACGGAGGATTTCAGTCTTTTGAAGAATATAACCTGAAGTTTAAATACCGCGCGAACCTTCTCAGAACTTATGGCGCGGAAATCGTTCCTTTACTCCCCGATGTCATGCAGGAACCTTACTCCCATCAGAACCCACTTGCCATGACATTCCGCTACACCACGCAGTATTTTATCACGGCAATTTACAAGATTCCATGAGGTTATACTATATTGACCATAATCCCGACCGGTTCGTCCTCCCCGAGCCGGGCGAGTTCCACGCCGGCAAGGGAAATAATATGCCCGGAACTCAAAAGTCCGGTGAGATCGAGAATCCGGCCGCGGAATAAAAGGAAAAATCCGGGGAGGGACCTCCCCGCATCCCCGTATTGCGTATGCCGCTCTATGAAATCCCGAAGCGCCCCTTCTTGCATCTCTTTCCTGCTCCTGATAACGCACTCTCCCCGCGCGATCTGGAGACGGATCACGCCTTCGCTGTCGATTACGCGGTATTGCGTCTTTCTTTTCTTCATGAGCCCCAGGATTTTTTTCTCTTCCGTTTCCACGTGAAATACGGACAGCCCCCCGGCTTCGCCGATGCAGGCGGAATCCACAATCTCCCCGCGAACGGACTTTCTGACGATCTGTTCCATTTCCTTTATGGATAACGCCTTACGGGAGAGATCCCGGGTTCGCAGCTCGGTTGATCCGGTGGCAACCGCCCGCAACAGGTTTTTCTGCGGATCGATCTCCACCTGCGCCTCCACGGATTCCGGATGCGCCCCCATCCGAATCACCGCCTCTTCCGCCTCTTTCCGGATTTTCAGGATGTCTTGATCCGTTGGATTCACTACGCTTCTTTCGATCATGTCGCGCACCATGGCGAGCGCCGCCCCAATGGCGGAAATAACCGCCGCATTGGGCGCAATCTCAAAGGGAAGCCCCATCTTTTGCGCTGTATAAGGCGCAATGGCAAGGGCGCCGCCTCCTCCTCCGGAAAGCGTCAAAAGATTTCGATCCAGCGCGTAATCCGCTATCAGGTCTTCCACCACATTGGCTGCCTTGGGAAAGGAGCGATCCAGGATTTGACGGGCGGCGTCAACAGGCGTGGTTCCCAGTTTTTCGGCAAGAAGGGAAAATGACTTCTGAAGAGTATCGAGATTTCCCCTTGCCTGATCCCCTTCTGGAACAAGCCCCAGCATGTTGGCTGCGCAGGTCGGCGTTGCGGTGAAGGATTTTTCCCCGCAGCGGAGTTTGATATAATCGTTCGGATCGTCCTTTTTGGGCTGGATGAGATCCAGAACCGGATTATCGTCTCCTTTTATATCCGTGAAAGAGGCGTAACCCAGGTTGGCGATATGGGCGCTGCGCGGTCCTACATCTGTGATCTTCCTGTTTTTTAAACGCGGGATCGAGCCGCCGGCTATTCCCACGGTGCGCACATCCAGGGTGCGCAGATACAATCTGTGCCCCCCCACAGTCGCGGTTTTGACAAGAGATTTCCCGTTCTTGATCGCCGATATATCCGTGCTGGTTCCCCCTACCTCCAGGAAAATTCCATCCGTGATGCGCGCATACATCAGCGCTGCGGCTACCCCGGCGGCAGGACCGGAAAGCATGGTGAGAATCGGTCTATGTCTCATCTCGCTGATATTCATGATTCCCCCATCGCTTCGCATGATCATGAGCGGCGCCTTGATTCCCGCCTTGCGCACGCTCTCTTCCGTCATATCGGCGGTTTCCATCATTTTGGGGAGCATACTCGCATTGATGACTGCGGTTCTGGTGCGGATGCGCAATCCGTATAACTGGGAGATTTCATGGGTGTTTGCAGCCGGCAGATTTTGTCCGATGCAGGTTTCCACCACGAGGTTTTCATGCGCCGGATTTTCCACGCTGAAGGCTTCGCTTGCCACAAAAACCCGGGCGCCCTCGGATTTCAATTCATCTATGGCTTTCTGTATTTCATCCTGAGAGAGACCGTTTGCAGTATCGAGGAATCTGTGAAAGGTTCTGAGGAATCGCCCGGGCGCCAGTTCGATATCGCCGATTCTGGTTTCCGCTTTCGCCTTGGATTTTTCTATGCCTTTCCCCATGCCGATGATTCCCACCGGCGCTACATCGCCTTCCAGAAGGGCGTTGGTCGCCTGCGTGGTGCTGTGCGCAATCAGAAGAATTTCGTCGGGATCGAAGCCGCCCTGCTTCAAAAGGAGATGAAGGGAATCGATGATGCCGCGAGCGACCCCTTCCGGCGCCCTATGCGTTGTGGGAACCTTGATCTGCGCCGGTATGGCGAATGTTTCGGTTTCTACGGCAACGGCGTGCGTGAATGTTCCGCCGACATCGATGCCTATCCTGATCCGGCGCTTTTTATTGCCTTCCGTCATGCTCATTTGTCCTGCCTTTTGCAAAGGGAACGGAATCATTTCTTGTGCTGATATTGAATCTTGAATTCCGCTGAAGTGGCTTCATGCGTTCCTTCCTTTTTCTGGGAGCCGCAGGATTGACGTATGGTAAGCGTGGGTTGGAGAATTTCGCTTCTAACCTCCTTGCCGGAAATCATGTCCATGAGTTTTCTTGCAGCAAGGGAACCGAGATGATACTTTGGCTGGGCGACGGTCGTGAGAGGAATCTCGGCTATGCTGGCTATGAAAAGATCATCATAACCTACCAATGCGATATCGGCAGGGACATTGAATCCTGACTGCCTGAGGGCAAAGCTGGCGCCGATGGCGATAATATCGCCTGCGCAGAAAACGGCGGTAGGCCGGGGATTCCCCTGGAGAAGAATGCGCATGTTATTGTAACCAGCCTCCCAGTCAAAAGTCGTTTCGAGGATCAGATTTTCATGGCAGGGGAGGTTGTTTTTTGCCAGGGCTTCCCGGAATCCCTTCAAACGCTCCCGGCTGGTATGGAAATACTGGGGCCCGGCGAGGTGTCCTATGATGGCGCGCTTGTTTTTGATCAGATGTTCCGTGGCGAGGAATCCGCCTTTTTCATTATCCACGCCGATCTGGCATACGCCCTTTACCGGCGGCGGATTCAGAATGGATATGACGGGGACTTTGCGCTCCACGAGATCATTCCACAAATCCGTATTTTCGCGGTTTTCCACCGGTTCCGCTATGATGCCATCCACCCTTTTTTCCCTCAAAACCCTCATGTATTCCCGTTCCCGTTCGGGATTGCCGTTTGTTGGGCAGATGATGGCGCTGTAGGCAAGGTCGCTGATGACGTCCTCCACCCCCTGAATAATCTGCGGAAAAAAGGAAGACATGATATCGGAGATGATAAGTCCTATCATGTGGGATTTCTTCTGAACCATGGCGCGGGCAATCATGTTCGGATGGTATTGCAGCTTCTTGGCGAGGGCTTTGACTTTTTTTCTGGTTTTCTCGTTCACCCGGGGATTGTCGTTCAACGCCATTGAAACCGTGGAGGGAGAAATTTCGAGCTCCCTGGCAATGTCCTTTATAGTAATCATAAACCTGTCTCTCCTCCTTTTTTGAAGGGATAGGGAAAAATACTGCTTTATCCTATAGAAAAGAAACGCCCGCTTTGCAATGGATTTTTTTTGAAAAAAGTCCGACCAGTCCGACTGGTCTGACTGGTCTGACTCGTTCTTTTCATTTCAATGACTTCAGCTTCCGCATGCGGCCCTCCAGAACTAAAGACTGGATTACCTCGTTGATTTCCCCTTCCATGATCATGTCCAGTTTGTAAAGCGTCAATCCGATGCGGTGATCGGTCATTCGATTCTGCGGAAAGTTGTATGTGCGGATGCGCTCGCTTCTGTCTCCGGAACCGATCTGTTGACGCCGCGTGGAGGATATGGCGTTCTCCTGCTTTTGTATCTCCATATCCAGAAGCCGCGAACGCAGCACCTTGAGCGCCTTGGCTTTGTTCTTGTGCTGGGATTTTTCATCCTGGCAACTCACAACCAGTCCTGAAGGGTAATGCGTTATTCTCACAGCGGAATCCGTGGTATTCACGCTTTGCCCCCCGGGTCCGGTCGATCGGAATACGTCGATGCGCAAATCCTCCGGCTCGATCTCCACGTCCACCTCTTCAGCCTCCGGCAGAACCGCAACCGTAACAGCCGAGGTGTGGATGCGCCCGCTCGCTTCGGTTTCCGGCACCCTTTGTACCCTGTGCGTTCCGCTTTCGAATTTCATCTGGCTGTAAACCGCGTCTCCCTCGATGCTGAAGATGATCTCCTTGAATCCGCCGATGGCGGTCGGGTGGCTGGAGATGACCTCGGTTTTCCATCCCTGCTTTTCCCCATAGCGTCCATACATGCGAAACAGGTCTGCGGCGAAAAGCGCCGCCTCATCGCCGCCGGTTCCTGCGCGGATTTCGATCAGGATGTTCTTGTCGTCGTTCGGATCCTTCGGAAGGAGCAGGAATTGCAGGTTCTTTTCCGATTCTTCGAGGTCGTTTTCCAGGGATTCCGCCTCCGCTTGCGCCAGGGAGGACATCTCAGGATCAGAATCTCCAAGTAAATGGCGCGCCTCCCCCAGTTTCTTCTTCATGTCCTTGTATTGTTCGTAAGCATGGATGATCTTGCCCAGCTCGCTGTGCTTCTTGGCGACATCCTTCATCAAACGGGGATTGGACGCCAATTCCGGGGATCCAAGCTTCCGGGACAATTCCTCGTATTCGGATTCTATGTCTTTCAGGTGAGATTCCAGTTCCATCATGGCAGATTTGCTCCTTTATTATAAATCTAATGTGGTTTTGAGATGTTGGTTGCGCTTTGTACAGCTACTGGGGAGTTTCGTTGGGATGAAGAATGGCGATTTTCGGTTCTTTCAAATCCTGGTTAATGGAAAGGGCAGCCTTTAACGAGGCAATGCTGACTTCCAGTTGCTCGTCATCGGGCTCTTTTGTGGTAAGATACTGGGATAAAATCCCCGGATAGGTCAAAATTCGGGTGAGGGGATTGTCCAGATGTCTGGATCCGAATTTGATGATCTCATACGATATGCCCGCAATCACAGGCATGAACAGAATGTGAAGGAAAATAATGATCGCTTTACGCTTCAGGAATGACATCTCCAGAAACGGCGGATACAGGATTCCCAGGTTCTTGACGATCAGGGCGAACGCGAAGATGCTGATGATGATCACCACCCCGATAAACGTGGTGCCGCAACGGGGATGGCGCGTGATATAAGGGCGCACGTTTTCCACGGTAAGAGACTTTTTGTCCTCGAACGCAAAGACCGCCTTATGCTCCGCGCCATGGTATTCGAATACCCTGTGTATGTTTTTGGAAAGGGAGATGACCCAGATATACGTAACCAGGATCAGGGCGCGGAAAAAACCAGATATCAGGTTGTAGAAAAAGGGGGAACGGGTTTCCTCCAATCCGCCCTCCGAACTTGCGCCCAGGGGAAGAATTTTTCCCAGGAAATGAGTCAGAAAATTCGGGACAACGACAAAAAGCGCCAAACCCAAGCCTATGCTGAACAGCATCATGCCCGCCATGGCGAAAATACTCAACTGCCGCTCTTCCTTCGGATCATCGTTCTTTTTGTTTTCAGGTGATTCGGCATTAGCGTCCTCTATCGCCTTTTCCTTTGAATCCGGATGATCTCCCGCTTCCTTTCCATAATCCCCTTCCCATTCATTCACGGAAAAATCGAGTCCCTTGAGCCCGATGATGAGCATCTCGAACAACATGATGAATCCGCGGATGAACGGAAGCCCCAGAATTTTCACGCGTTTGGCAAGGGCTTTGTAGGGAACGCATTTCACCTTGATGGATTTGTCCTTTTTCCTTACCGCGATGGAATACCCAAGCGGGCTGCGCATCATCACGCCTTCGATGACCGCCTGTCCCCCCATCTGGATTTTTTCTTCTTCCGCCAAAATTTGCTCCTCTGAATTTTTAACGATAGAACTTCACCGGTTCCGCGCCCCGTGTCAACAATGAAAAATCAAAAAACAAAAACATTTTTCATTCATATTTCCTGTGTTGACATAAAATTTCCGCTGTCTTATAGGTTTATTGTAGATTATGAATATGACCATAATCAGAAGGGAAATCTGCGCATTTCCCTTTATCCGATGTCAAGAAGGCGCTTATGATGAAAATCCATAGTTTTTATGCCGTGTTGTTTCTTTTCCTTTTTCCGGGTTCTCTCCCTGCGGTTGAAATACACAAAGACCTTTTTTATTCCCAGGAGGATTATGCGGTAGGCGATAACATCCGCAATCCGGGAAAAATCGGACCCATCGCCCTTGGCGACGTCAATGGAGACGGCTATGATGACCTCGTTATGGGCGCGCCTTACGCCATCAGAATGAACCAGGTTGATACAGGCATCGCGTATGTCCGCTTCGGCTTGAATTTCGGCGCCGGAACCGGTTTCATACAGGAAAAATGGTATGATCTTTCCACTACTTATACCCAGACGTCTGATCCCACAGTCTCCTCAGTCAATTTTCCGGATGGACATGGAAGGCTGGGCGGCGCGCAGATCAATGGCGAGGTCGCCGGGCAACGATTCGGCTCGGAGGTCGCCTGCGGCGACTTTGATGGCGACGGCATCGATGATATCGCCATCTCCATGGCGGAAAATCTCTCTCCCCTTGTTCCCGGACGCGTCTATGTTCTGAAAGGCAGAACCGACATCGCCGGAACCATAGACCTTGCAATGGAACGCTCCCTTTCCCGCTCCTTCTATATAACCGGTCGAAGAAACGGCGACCGGTTCGGCGAAAAACTCTTTTTCTCCGATTTCAATAATGATGGTAAAGAAGACCTTGTCATCGGAACTCCGAAAGGTGGCGATGGGGGAGAGGTGGATGTATTCTATGGACGCGATTTTTCCCCCTTCTTTTATCAGAATGTCGATTCCCTCCCTCAGCCTCATACCGCCTTTTTTGCCGAAAATTCCGGCGATGAACTGGGGTGGTCCTTCACGGAGGGCGATTTCACCGGGGATGGGCTTTCCGACCTCTGCATCGGCGCCCCCCATTATTCCGCCTACTCCGATGATGCGGGCATTGTCTATATGCTTCAGGGAACGGATGATATCGCCTTCCAGAGAGGCGTCGTGGAAATCGACGAAACCACGCGCACCCTCAAGATCGTTTCAAACGCCTCTCAGGAACAACTCGGATTTTCCCTTGCATCCGGCGATCTCAACGCCGATGGGTTTCTGGATCTGGCAATCGGCGCGCCAACCTGGGGACTCGATATCTCGAGAACCCGCGGATGCGTCTATGTCCTTTTTAATGAATCCGACAGGTTTGACATAACAGGATCCAACCTGATCGTAATTACGCAGGATGAAACCCGCTTTTTATCACAATTCGACGAAACCATGCTGGGGGCGAAAATCGCCTTTTTTGACCTGGACCATCAATACGGTCCCGAACTGCTCATCACAGCGCCGGAGGCGTCGCCCCATGACAGGTTTCTTGCGGGAGAATCCTGGGTGATTCAAAGCAGAAATCCCTCTTTACCGTTCGATCCAATCTATTATTATGTACAGAATTACGAAATGGGTTTATATATCAAGGGGCAGGAATCCGGCGACTATTTTGGTTCCCAGATCGCTGTGGGCGATTTCAACGGCGATTCCTGTGAGGATATATTTTTCACCGGAGGCAAGGGATTGAATACGTTCGGCAAGAGCGCCTGGGGCGTCTTCGGCGGTTCATCTTACAAAAAAACAGCGATCGAATCCCCTTTCTGGATTCAATACGATCGATGATCAATTGGGATATTGTCATTTTTAGATTTTAAATTTTAAATTTTTCATTTTTCATTGCTAATTGTTTATGCCTCATTTCCTGACAGCCCCATTCATATACCTCTATCGCCTTGTCAAACGCTGGTTCGAGGTCAGACGCGAATACCGGATCACGCTGGAAGGCATTGTTTTCATCCTCATTACATTTTTCATCGGATTCGCAGCCATCAATACCAACACCAATCTTTTATATCTCATCCTTTCCATGATGCTGTCGCTTTTCATTCTCTCCGGTTTGCTCTCGAGCGCCACGCTTCGCAAAATCAGCGTAAAACGCCTTGCTGCGCGCCACATCAGCGCAAAGGAAACCGCCACGGTTCAAATGGAACTCCGAAACAACAAAAAAAGGCTTTCGTCTTATTCCCTGCGCATCATGGATTTCATGGAAAATGGGGACATTGTGGGCGCCGGGTATCATTTTCATATCGCCCCGCGCTCCCGCGAAATCGTTTCCTACAAGGTGAAGTTTCCCCACAGGGGCGTTTATAAACTTTCCAGGATCAGAGTCGCCAGCCGGTTCCCGTTCGGATTCTTTGAACGCGCCATCCTGATCCGACAATCCCAGGAAATTCTCGTGTATCCCCAGATTCTCGATGTGCGACCCATCCTCGAGGCGGCAAAAGTCGATCTGGGTGAATATGAAACAGGCAAAAAGGGACACGGGCACAGCCTTTACGGCATCAGGGAATATACGCCAACCGATAGCGCCCGTTACATCCATTGGAAGGTATCAGCCCGCTCCAGCAAAATCATGCTGCGCGAGTTTGAAAAAGAGGAGAAAAAAAAGGTCACCATCCTGTTACGTAACGCAATTCCAGGACCATTTTCCGCCGCAGTGCGGGAATCTTTTGAAAAAGCCGTGATTTTCGCCGCTTCGATTTCCAAATTCCTCATAGATCGGGAATTTCAGACGCAACTGGTAACCGGATCGGGAACAGCGCCTTTTGGACTCGGGATTGCCCATTTGTACCGCATCCTGCGGGCGTTGGCGGTGATACAACTCGAGGAAAAAACCGATTCCCACGAACCCGCGCTTTCCTATATGGATGCGGATTCAACAAACCTGATCATCCATTTCGATTACCGGATTACCCCCCCTCCTGAATCCGACTACGCCCAGGTAATCAACGTCCTCACCGCCCGGCTTTGAAGTCAGGCAGTCCATCTCCCATACTTCCCATACCTCCCATTCTTCCCATACTTCCCATTCTTCCCATTCTTCCCATCATTTGCGTTCCAGCATCTCCAGAAAGACATCGATCCTGAGGCGGGTGCGGGCGTCAAGAGCCCCGGGCGCATCCCCTTCCAGGGTAAGCGCGGGTACCTTGATCCTTTCCCGCAATATAATGTCCTCGATCCCGCGATGACAGAATGTCTGTACATAGTGGATCAACCCCTGGGCATTTCGTTTCTCCATCTCTCTCTGCAAATCCTCGATCCGGAAAAAGACATCATAAGGGTAGGTATATTGCAGATGCTGTTCCACAAGAGAAGCGGAATCATTCGGCATGCTGAACTGGCGCTGCATTTCGTTCAAAACAACGGATGCGCCCCGGGATTCCAGGTAATCATACAGATCGGAAAAGATCGGAGGCACGCCGGCAAAGGCAAGGCGCAAAGCGGGCTCTTTAACTGGTCGTTTGCGCGCCTCCACAAGAAAATCATCCAGATTCCTTTCAAACAACGCCGGGTCGCCGTTGAAATCGCTCGATGAAACCAGCCATAAATGGTTCTCGCCGCCGGTCACCTTGCCGGTTTGCCATGTCAGTTCATCCAGAACCTTGAGTTTCCGGCGAAGAGGCTGGAGAAGAGAGCGACGCCGTTCCGCTTCCTCCAGGGTAGTTCCCAGGCTCTCCGCAAGACGCTTCATCTCCGCTTCGAGGCGTTCCGCATTGCGGTTATGGGGATAATTGAAAGTCAGAAGCGGGGGAGCGCCCCTGATCTGAAATGTCTCCAGCATGGATAATGTATTCGAGCAATCGCCTTCCGTAACGATCAGAAGCCGGTCAACCGGCGCCAGTTCGCGCACAACGCCGTATATGCCCTTGATCCAGGAACAAAGAGACCTGGGATACCCATCCCTTTCCGCGCGACGGATAAAACGCATGGCCTCCGGATGGGTGACAAAGACATTATTCATATCCACAGGCGTATAGCCGGCTGCGAGTATGATTTCCACAGGGATGGTCGTTGTGAAACCTATTTTCAAGAAACATTATCTCCTCATCCATATTTTCGCGTTTGATGGAATAGAATTTCTATGTGAGAAACACCCGGGCAAATCAAGTGAAAATATGAAGCGAATCTGGTAAGATGCGCCCTTTCTGTCAATTGATTTTGGAAAAAGACTTGACGCCGAGAAAAATTTATACCATAAAGTATTTCATTGAATTGATCGATTTAAATTAAGTTTTATCAGAAAAAAACGAAACGAAAGGAGGTAAATCTTTTTATCTGGGGATTCTTTTTACTATTTTATATTTAAAAAAAGGAGTATGAATCTATGGGAAAAATATCTGTTTTCTGTTTAATGGTTTTTCTTCTGGTTTTCGGCGCGCAGGCTCAATGGCAATTCATGGCTACCAATGCTGAAATTACCGCTGTTACAGGCGAAACGAGCTATTATTCGGGTCCTATAGGAACCAATGGCGCCGGGCTTTTCGCCGTTGTGTGCAACAAAACCGCTTCCAAGATTCTTCTAATTAATCCGGCAACTCCTACCAACAAGGTTCAACTTCTGGCAACGCAGCAGAATCTTGTCGATGCGGTCAATGCCGCAAATGGCGATCACGCCGATGTCACCAAAGTAACTATTGTGGGAATCGATTTCAACGGCGATGGCAAGATTATCGCCTGTTCAGATGGGAGCTCTCCCGAGGAAGCGGCGCTTTTTGCCCTTGAACCTACAGTCCCGACAACCATTTATGTTTTGAGCTGCGCAGTGGGTTCAACAGGAACCTCTCCCCTTGAGGGAAGCATGGGCGTTGAAGTTGGCGGGGGGTATTCAGCTTGTGTTCTTGTAAATGATTTTTACGGCGCAGCCGAAGATGCGGTTCTCCAGGTGGATGTCTCTACGCTGGTGAATGACGGTTCTGCTCCTGTCAGCTCTTTTATAGGCGAAACCGCCCTTCAAACCGCATCTGGCGACGCCGATCCGGCTTTTTGTGATTTGGCGTTTTCTCCTGATGGCATCATACTTGGAAACAGCGGCGCCTCAGGAAACAACGATAACCTGGTATGTTATTACGACAATATGGTTGCTCCTCCCAGTTTGTACTTGTATCTGGCTGCTACGGATATTGAATCGGATATCGCGAATACGGATATTGGTTACAATGCCCTTGCTGTGGATTCTGTCGGGAACGTATTTCTTGCAAACAGCTTTGGCTCCGGAACCGCGGATGATGGGATTATAATGATACAAAACATCTCCTCTCCCAATGGAGACGCCACGATCTTCAATACAGAGACAGAGATAGCGACGGATCTTGGAAATCCCAGTGGAAGCGTTTATTTTGGCAATGACGGAATTGTTTATGACGCTTTCGGGAATCGCCTGGTTCTCACCACCAGCGGCTCAGGACTCGAGGGCGTTATTTACAAGGCGCTGACATCATCCGTATCCGATTGGGCGCTATACTAAATGGGGTCAGACTCTATCTTATTGTAACGCGAAAGGCAAAATATTGGGGTCAGACTCTAACTTATTGTAACGCGAATATTGGGATCAGACTGTAGAGTAGAGAGGGGCTTTCGCCCTTCATTTTTTACTTGACTTTATCTTATTCAAAACAAGATTTATCAATATATTATGGCGCGAACAAAACGCATCGATCTGCCTTATATGCTCTATCATGTATTTTCTCGCGCCAATTCGGGGGACGTCGGATTTATTGACTCACGAGACAAGGCGAAATTTCTGGAATATCTGGCAAAATATGTCGAAACTTTTGAATTTCGCGTTCATGCTTGGTGTCTGATGTCGAACCATTTTCATCTTCTCCTGGAGAGCGTGAAACATCCCTTTCTTTCGGAATTCATGCGCCGCCTTCTCACCGCATACACGGTTTTCTTCAATCGCCGCCATGAACGACATGGGCATCTGTTCCAGGGGCGTTTCAAAAGCCTTGTTGTGGACAAGTCGGATTATCTGCTCGCCCTTTCGCGGTATATCCACCTTAATCCCGTTCTTGCAGGCATTGCAGACGATCCGGAGGCGAATCGGGACTCCAGTCTGCATTTTTATCTGTATGGCGGGGAGCCGAACTACCTCTATACTAAGGAAATTCTCTCCTTTTTTGGCGGCGACCGCCATCTTTATGGTCAATTTATCCGGGAAGGCATGAATGAGGACATCAAACCTCAGATCATCCAGCGGCAATTCATCGGGGGTGACCAGTTTGTCCAGCGTATGAATTCCCGATTGAAGCGCCTTTCACAAAATGGAACGTTCTCCCACGCCACGGCAAAAAGTGAGATCCGGGATAGAATGGCGGCGGAATCGGCGCGAGCCGAAGAAATATTGAACCATGTGGCCGATTATTTCGGCTACAGCGCGCAAGAGATAAGGCAGGGGCGAGGCATGCGAAACCATCTCTTCAGGGCAAGGGCGGTTTGCGCTGCCCTTCTTCGCAAAAAATTGCCCTGGACAGGCAGAAATATCAATGAATTCCTCTTCGTTAAAACAGGTTTTTATCGCTTTCTGAATAAAATCAAAAATGACAAAGCTGCGCAGACAGCCCTGGATTCTATCCATAAAAACCTCGAGTGAAGAGAATTTGTCCTCTTTAAGTTACAATAAGTTAGAGTCTGACCCCAATTTTTGAACCCAATTTTTGTGTTGATTTCTTTTAGCGGGAGGGTTATGAAGAAAAAAAATATTCTGGAAGGAGGTTTCTTTCATGAAAAAGAAAATTTTCGCTTTTGTCGCCCTCGCTGTTTTAACCTGCCTCGCGTTCGCCCAGGAGGCGAAAAAACCTGCGGCTAAAGCCGCCCGGGAGTCTCAAAAAAAGGAAGCGAAACTCTCGCTCGAAAAAAGGATCGAGGAGTCCTTCGCCGACGCCAAATCCAAGATGCAAGATTCTGAAAACGCCCTCAACCAGGGCATACTGGAAGTTGTCAAAAACCTGAAATTCAATCTGTCCAAGGATCCGGACCCACGCATCCAGAAACTTTTCTCGATAGAGATCGAGGAACTGGTAAAGGAACAAAAACGGATGGAAGAGGAATATAACAAGTCCAAAAAGAAAATGGACGAACTCATCAACCGGGCGACTCGCAAAGCGCTTGTGGAACTCGAGATCTTCAAAATGGACAATCAGGTGAAAAAGGAGGGCGTGAACATGATCCCGGAAAGACTGTATGAATTGGGTCTGAATGCGGAAATGATCGCCAATAATCCCAAATACAATCTTTCTCCTGAAGACAAAGCCAATCTCCTGAAACTGGCAAAGGAAAAAGAGACTGTTCAGAGAAAGGCTGAAAAATGCGATAAGGACAGTCTCGAAGCTCCCTCTGATTTAATGACCCCTTTGCTCAAGATTATCGAGAATAAATGAACAAAGATTTTCATCCTTACGTGGCATAGGGAAGGTGAATGAGCGAATCATGACGTTTTCTCGCTTCTTTACGCATAAAACGCTTATTTTACTGTATTTGTCGAAATTATTCTCTTCCAGTGGATGAGGGGGAAAAAACGTTTTTTTCTTATTTTTTCACTTGACTTCCAAAGGGAGAGAACATATAAATATTATTGATTTCAGTCATCTTTGGCTTTTTGAGGCGATTTTATTTATTTAATTACTATAAGAAAGGAGGTAATTGAAAACCGTTAAATTGTTTGGATTCTGAGTGGAGAAGCCATTCCCAGGCTTCTCGGATTTTTAGTAAAGGAGAATCTAAGAATGAAAAAGTTTTTGCTTCTCTTTGCGGGATTGACGCTGATGGCGGGTTTTGCCCTGGCTGCGAATCCCTGCACCGTGGGACCAACCGGCGATTTCGCTACCATAGCGGCAGCCATTGATTCCTGGTGCCCGGGCGGCTCGAACGCCGGCGAAACCGCTCCCCTTGTCATCAACATCGATCCCTCTGTAGAGTATGATGAAGTTTTGTCATTGGATACCGTACGGACTACCAGCCCCAGGGGCGACATCGTAGGCGATTTGGTTATACAGTCCGCAACCCCCGGAACCCCGGTTGTTCTCAAAGTGCAGTATGACCCCAGAATGGCTCTAGCCGCCGGCGCCCGCGACGGTTTGTATGTGTATCAGGAACAATTCGACGTTACCTTCAATGACATTCTGTTCACCCCCTCCGCTTCTGGAACCGCCATTGACGACGACCTGGTAAAGGTTGATGAAAATCCCATTACAACCGCAACCATTCCGAACATCATCACCTTCGACAGATGCGTTTTCACCGATTCCTTTACCTCAGGAACCACCAGAGTTCCCAAGGTGAAGTCCAAGGCTGACCTTCTGGCGATGAATTTCCCCGCAGACATGACCGCCTTCACCCCTGCCGGCAGCATGGCCGCTGGCGACGATCTTCTTAAGTGGTGGGGCGATGCTGGCGAAAGAATGGACCTCATGGTTAAAGATTGCGTGTTCTTCACAAAGAACGGCAGATGCCTTGAAGCCGTCACCGAGGGCGAGAACGAGACCGTTACGATTATAGACAGTCTTTTCGCCATGGGCGCTGCAAGCTATGTCGTTACCGCCAGACCCTATAACGCCAACTGCGTTGTGAATGTCCTGGGGACCAAGGATCCCAGGCAGGGCGATCTAACCAAATGCACCGCCATATTAAATGCCAGGGCGCATTCTCTATACACATCCGGAGGCGGCGCGCCCCCGATCGGCGTTACAAACATCAAAAATGTCCTTGTCAACATGTACAACGACACTGGCACAGCCGCTCGCCCGATCAGCGGTGGCGCGGAAGGCAAGCTGGTCGAAGACTCTATCTTCTTTGTTGATAGATACCCGGGCAACATTGTTGATTATGCCCTGATTCAAGACAGCGTGTACAACCGTTGCACCTTTCACCGTCCGACTGCCAGCGGTCTTACAGCCCAATCAATGTTCTATCTTGGATCCGCTTCGGATCCTTTTGGCATTTACATGACGGACTGCGTGATCAGCGGCGCCAATATGCCGAACATCTGCACCGCAGGCGGATTGGATGTCGGAGGCTTCAACCTGATTAATTGCGCTATTGCTACGGAAGGTCCTGACGCCATTACCACCACCGGAATTGCAGTGACAATGACTGACTGCAAATTCGTGGACCCGATGTACGTTAGTTATAACGTAAAGGATGAGACCTTCCTTGACACCTCGAATCCGGCTCTTGCCCTTGCTGCAACGGATGGCACAGGCATCGGCGGTGGCGCGCATTTCCGCCCGCCAGACGCAAGCGATGACGTTGTCGGCGCCCTTCCCAATATCTTCAAGGACTTCGGCGATTGCGAAAACGACATCTTCAGAGTCGCGTCCGGACGCAGCGACTGGGGCGATCCTTTAGACGGATATGGACCCGGTACTGAAGGCGATATCTACTCTGTACAGGATCCTATTCGCGGCGTTGTCGGAAACTGCGCATGGATTCATCACCCAAGCGGCAGACTTGAAGCCGGAACCGGTATTGGAACCTTCCCCGGTCCGATCACGTATTCGCCTCTGGTTTACACTGCACCCGGAGCCTTTCAAAACACTGACGGCGGAACGGATCTTGTATGGTCATTCTACTACAAGATGCCTACCATTTATTCCTCATATCCACGCCTTGCCGTAAGGATAAATCCCTTAGCTCCGCCTTTTAGCGCAGTACAGGGTCAGATCGGCGATTGCGCGGTTTACAAAGAATTAATCGCCCCGGGCGCTTGGACCGTGGATAGCAACTGGCATCTTAAGGTTGAGCCTCTTACCACGCTCAACTTTGACGCGAGAACCAGCGTAAACATGTTCGTGAACAACTACCTGGTTCCCAATTGGTACCTTGACGAGATTTACCTTATCGACCCATCGGTTCCTACGCTTACCAGCGTTCAGGATTGGGGTCTGTTCTAAGTTCTTGTAAAATTTCCTTGTGTTTTTGGATAGCCGACATTAAATTGTCGGCTATCTTTTTTTATATTTGTTTCAGATAAAAACTCGAAAAAAAATGTCATTTTCGAGATATGGAGGTAATGATGAAAAAGAGGATCGTTTTTATCATGAGTTTCGCCGCCGTATTACTCTGCGTGGCTTGTTTATCCGCAATGGATGAGGTTGCGATTTACGCCAACCTGTTCATGGACTCCCCGCATTTCCCAAAGAATTCCTACACTGACCCTGTGGCGATGACCGCGGAACTCGAGTTCGAGAAAAGCGCAGCGAAACAATACAAGGACATGATCCCCAAAGACGTCCTTTCGGAAATCGAAAAACTCCTGAACGAGAGGGAAAACGCGCTGAAGATATATTTCATGAAATACAGGGAACTTTCAAAACATGACTATCCTGAGAATATGTTCAAGTCTTACTACAGGGACAATATCGAAAAGTTCTCCATTCCTGAGAAGCGCGAGTTCTGGTACTTTTTTATCAGCTCCCATATCGGACCCGAAACCCAGGATTGGGAGAAGGCGCAAAGGGAAAAGACAAAGGCGGAACTGGAAATCCTGCTGAAATCACAACCCATGGAATCCCTTGCCAGCCAGTTCGACCAGGAACCTTATTACGCCAATAAGTCCAGAAAACTCGGACCTTTTCCCAGGGGAAGATATCCCAAAGATATCGAGGACGTCATCTTTTCCCTTAAAGAGGGGGAGGAAACCCCGGATTTCATTGAAACCTCAAAGGGATTTATCAGGATCAAGCTCTTGAAGATTCATCCAGCCAAACCCTATCCTTACGAAGAGGTGGAGAATAATATTCGGAGAACCGTGATCGCGGAAGAGGATTTAAAGGTTCTTTCCGTCATGAGGGAATCGCTCTTCAAAAAATACGGAGTTTCATATAAATGGGAGGAATGGAAGGACAAGACGAAAGAGGAAAGGGATAAGGAATGGGATGTCTTATGCGATAAACTCTCCATGCCCAGGCGTTTCGCCCCGGCGTCACCTCCCAATCCCTTTGAAGATAGCGTCTTTGAGCTTGTTTTGTTAAAGGATTTCGAGAATCTTCCCGAATCGGACATTGAGATTTATGAATTCATGAGAACCCTCGTGGAAAACAGGCATCTCTCCATGAGGGGATTGGAATACGCTTCCCTGAAAAAGGCGACCAGGGATTATACGGAAAACGAACTCAAGGATTTTTACGAAAAGTTTCCAGGGCATTTTTACCAGAAAGGGATCATGGAGGCGAGAATGGCAACGTTCATATCTCCGCGCAAACATAAGCTCGAGGCTATTTCTTTCAATACTCCCAAAGACGTTGCGGATTATTTTTACTCGGCTTTGATCAGGGGAGACAGCTTCGAGGAATTGGCGAAGACCTTTTCCGAGGATGACTACGCCAAAAACGGGGGATATGTCGGCGTTGTGGATGAGGATAAAAGCCGCATGGGCGCCATTTTTGACATCAACGCCTTTGATCTGAAGGAAGGTGAGTTCTCCAAACCGCTTCAAAGACCCGGAAAGGGGGGGTATGTCATCATCAAGGCGGAAAAGGTGATCAGGGAAAAGAAACTTCTGCCTTTTGAACAGGTGAAGGACAAAGCCAGAGAGGCTCTCATCGTAACCTCTCAAAACGAGATTTTAGTAAACATGGCAAAGGAGCTGTTCGAGGCTGCGAAAAAGGATCTTTCAGAGGATGTGAAGACACGCAAAAAGATTATCCTCCATGGCGCAGTTTTCAACTGGTTCTGAGCAAATTGGAGCAAATTGGGGTCAGACTCTAACTTATTGTAACGTAAAGAGGGAATTTTGGGGTCAATCTTCCAAGCGAATGTAAATTAACGCCTTCCATTGACCCTTTTCATTCCTATTACATATCGAACAATATGATCTTTTGTGGGAAGGGACGAGTCTGGTGGCCCGTCTCCCGTTTTTTTTATCTAACAGGGATATACGCTAAAGAAGTCCCTTTTTCCGCCGTAAATACCACTCGAGGTTCAGCAAAATTATTAAAAACAGCATCCATCCGGGCTGCGAGGCAAACTCCCGCTCCCCAGGCTTTTGCTCGATCCGCTTTTCCTTCCTGATCTCCGCGATGATCTCCTTTGCATGAGAAAGGTCGTAATATCCCCCCTTTGACGCTTGCGCTATGGCAGTCAAAAGGCTATCATTCAGCGAAAAGGACTCTATTTCCTGATAAGGCTTTCCTACAATGAACTTCACCACTAACGTCTCTTTTTCTTCCCCCGCCTCCCCTGTGATCCGGATTTCGTAATTTCCATCGAGTTCGGGCGTGAACGATGATGTGAATATATTGGGGCTATCTCTCCTGAAATCAATGTTCGATATGATTTTTCCCTGGAGAAGCAATTCCGCATGGAGTGTCGGATCAACATTCTTGATCCGCTCCTTGTTCCATTCTACGTTCAGAATTCCCTTTGCCCCTGGATTATAATGAACCTGATCGAGCCTTGGGGTGAAAAGGGGCGCCTCTTTATCCCCGGAAAGGGGCTGGCTCGCGGCAAAACGGATTCCCTCGAGGTAAAAACGCTCGGTTATCGCAGGCGAATCCTTGTCTCCATGGGAAAAAGCAGGTTTCCAGAATTCATCTGAGGAAAGAAAAACCACTCTGCCCTTTCCATAAGTATGCCGGGCTGCAAGGATTCCCTCTTCTCCGGTTTTGGTTCTCCGTTTCAGTAATACTTGAGCTCCGGGCTTCAATTCTCCGGAAGGATACCACCTGGAAAGCCTGACGTTTTCCCAATCCTTCTCTTCTCCCTGAAATCCCCCTTCCCCGGCTTTCTGCTCCGGAATAACAGCATATTCCAGGGGAATGATGGGATTTTTCATATCGACCATCCTTACAGGAAGGAGTTTTTCAAGAGGCGTATTCCGATATTCCCCGGAACATGGAATATGATACCCTCCTGTGATGATGAGTCCGCCCCCGTGTTCACCCACGAATTTCTCAAGCGACTCCATCCGCTCATCCGTCATAAACGCCCGGGGCATATCACCGAGTATAACGCATTGAAAAGACTGGAGTTCCTCGAGGGATTGGGGGAATCCACTTGAGATTTTTTCCCCTTCTCCCTGTTGCGTAAATTCCTTATCCGCGCTGGTTCTGATTAAAAACGCAGGCGCCATGTTGGGATCAGAGGCAAGTGAGCGTTTCAGGAATTTATACTCCCACCGAAGCGTTCCCTCTGTATAAAGAACCTTGATTTTATCCTCTGTAACAGGAAGGGTGAATTCCGCAGAGTCGTTTTCGCTGACAGCGTCCCCCTGATCAGGCGCAAGAACTATTCGAAGCAGGGAAAGCCCTTTTTTTTCGGGGGTATAATCCAGCGCAAGATCGGTTTCCCCTTCAATCGGAGGCGAAACCGTTTTTTCAAGGATGGTTTTGCCGTTTTCCAGGAGGGAAACGGTTACAGGTTTATCCTTGAACCCGGTATGTTTCAGTTGCGCTCGAATCCGATTTTTCTGATGAAGGAGCGCGACAGGATTGGTTTGAATGCGAATTATGGCGCGATCCGGCGGGATGCCGCCATTTGGCGTTTTTTCTCCAACCCCTACGCAATAAACCGGACAATCGAGGCTTTGAATCTCATCGAGGGGGGATTGGGATGCGGTGTTTCTTCCATCGGAAAAAAGAATCGCAGCGTTCCAGCCTTCGTCGGATTTCAGTTCCCTGATATGGCGGAACGCCCCGGCGATATCCGTGGCTTCGCCATCCGCCTTCAAGGAGAAGAAATCTTTCCGAGGATCGATTTCCTCGATGTCCCGGTTGAAAGCGAAACATACCGGAGCCGCCTCGCGATCGAGATTTTTCAGAAAGGATTGTTCCCCGATCATCTTTTTTACGGAATCGAGCCGTGAGATTTTTCCCGCGGAATCCCTTCTATCCATGCTTTGCGACGTATCGAAAAGGATCGCCGCTCTCCCTCTTTTCGTGCGGGTTTTCAGGTAAACAATAGTAGGATTGAAAAGGTAAAGGAGAAGGATCGCGCCGGAAAGGAGACGCAGGAACAAAAACCGTTTCGACCAGACTTTTCCGATCACGCTGATTGTGAAACGGTTCCAGTAAACAAGGAAGACAAGCCACAATGCGGTAACGGCGATCATCAGGGGAAAATTCCAGAAATCCCCGAACCGCACATCTATTATTTTAAACGAAAAATTCATGCAATTACCACGAACGGATACTGATTTTTTTATTTAAAACAATTACTTTCAAATCCTTTCCTTATATTTTCAACCACGAATTTCCGGGATAATCTACACGAATCTTTTTTAACCACAAAGAAATGCAGTTTCTTTTTTATTTTTTACCACGAATTCAGGGGATAATCCTCACGAATTGACCTTTTAACGATGGGAGCGCGCCTGGGTAAATTCGTGGAGATTATCTTCAAAATTCGTGGTTCCATCCATGAAATTCTATAAGATAAACCTTTTCCATTCGAGTTTCTTTTGATTGCAGAAATTAATCAAAAGCCCCAACTTTTTGTGCGAACATCGGATGTAATTAAAAATAATTGCTTCATCGATTTTTGTCAGCGTTTTTTCCGCTTTTATATCCAACACGATCTCATTATATACAAGGAAATCCGGCGTATAGCCTTTTTGCAGGGGATAGACTTTATAATAAATCTTCAATGGAACCTGGGATTGGAAAGGTATATTCTGTAATTTGAATTCAATCTCCAGAGCCTCCTGATACACAGCCTCCAGGAATCCGATTCCCAGGTGATTATAAACCTCCATTGCCGCCCCTATGATTTTATAAACCTCATCTTTAAATAACAGTTCCATTTCCCTC
>JAFGFK010000034.1 GCA_016931135.1 Candidatus Sumerlaeota bacterium
GTCCTCGGCTTGCAGCTCTACGGCCGACGAACCCCGTCGAAACCATGTCGCCCCCGTAGTCATCTATTATATAATATACTTCCATCCCCCCATTTCGCGTCAAGACAATTTATTAATGCAATCGGGGTCAATCCCTATAAATTCCAGGTATTTTTAGGAAATATTATGCTAAATTATAGATGCAGCGGTTCCCATCATAACATATATCCTCATAATTATGATGGATTTTTATAGAGAATGACCCTGCAGGAATCATCCTGCGTTCCCGGAATAGAGTCAGGATGCGCATACAGGATTTTTATAGGATTTGACCCCGTTTTTCCACAGGCTGCGATGAAGGGCTTGAATGTGAATCCCGATCTGGAAAAATGCAAGGTCAGGGTTGCGGTTGGTATAGGATCAGTACGGGCGAAGCCGTTGTCGGAACCGTGGGAAGAAAAAAAATCCGCATCGAATATACCGCGCTGGGAGACAGCGTGAACGTTGCGGAAAGGCTGCAAGGCAAAGCCGGACCTGGTGAAATTTTGTTGAACAGCGAAGCCTATGAAAAGATTCAGAAAAAAGAGCATCCTGAAATATCCCGCAGAAACATCCGGTTTACCCCCCTCCAGCCCATGATGCTGAAAGGCAAGGAAAAACCGGTTCTCATATACAAGGTGGAATAATGAATCCTTAGTGAGTCCTGAAGATGAGACATCCTTTTATTGAACCCTTAAGAATGATACTTAATATCCGTTACGCTTGGTAGGGGCGGAAAGCCGTTCCGCCCCAACTTTTTGATTCTCTATGTCTTTTAATCCGAAAATTACCCGACCTCGCCTGGTATGCTCATGGTTAAATTCGTGTAGATGACTTTTAAGATTCGTGGTTTAGATTGCGTTAATTTGCCGGATTGACTCCATTCCCATCTTCTACAAACGGGCGTTTCTGAGGCGCAGGGCGTTCGAGATCACGGATAAGGAACTGAATGTCATGGCTGCGCTTGCAATCATGGGGGATAAAAGCAGTCCGAATACGGGATACAGTATCCCGGCTGCCACAGGGATGGCAATGGTGTTGTAAGCAAAAGCGAGAAAAAGGTTCTGCCGGATGTTCCGCACAACGGCTTTGCTGAGCGAGATCGCCTTGACAATCCCCTGCAGATCGCCCTTTACGAGCGTAACGCCCGCGCTCTCCATCGCAATGTCTGTTCCTGTTCCCATGGCGATTCCGACATCCGCCTTTGCAAGCGCAGGCGCATCGTTGATGCCGTCTCCCGCCATGGCGCACCGGGAACCTTCGGATTGAAGTTTTTCGACAATCGCAATTTTTTGTTCGGGATTCACTCCAGCCGTCACATCCTGTATGTTGATTTTTGCCGCAACCGCGAGCGCCGTTTTTTCCCGATCGCCTGTCACCATCCTGATTTTGATTCCTTGTTTTGAAAGGGCGTCGATCGCAGCGGGCGTGGTATCCTTGATCGGGTCTGAAACCGCCATGATCCCGGAACACTTCCCGTTTATCCCGGCTAAAATGACGGTCTTTCCCTCCATTTCCCATTTTTGTATCCGGTCATCCAATCCATAGGAATCGATTCCCTTTTCATCGAGGAACCAGGCGCTTCCCAGAACGACGCGTTTTCCATCCACATAACCCGAAACGCCCTTTCCCGTTTCATACCGGAAGTCTTCCGGGTGCGCGAGCGGAATGTTCTTCTCTTTTGCGGCGTGGACAATCGCCCTTCCTATGGGATGTTCGCTGTTTTGCTCCAATGAAGCAGCCATGTAAAGCAGGTTCTCTGCTGTTTCCCCGGAAAGCGGCTCCATATCCGTAAGCGCAGGTTTGCCTTTGGTGAGTGTGCCGGTTTTATCCACTATCAGGCGGTCTATTCCGGAAAGAGTTTCAAGGGCTTCTGCGTTTCGGAACAATATTCCCAGATGCGCGCCCCGCCCCATTCCCACCATGATCGACATGGGAGTAGCCAAGCCCAGGGCGCACGGACACGCTATGATCAGAACCGCAACAGTGTTGACCAGCGCTGTTGCGAGGCGGGCTTCTTTTCCCGCCAGGTACCATACAACGAATGTCAGAAAGGAAACGGCTATCACGGAAGGGACAAACCAGGATGCCGCCTTATCCGCGAGTTTCTGAATCGGAGGTCTGGTTCTTTGCGCCTCGGATACCATGTCCACGATGCGGGATAACAGGGTTTCTTTTCCCACCTGTTCCACCTTCATGATAAAACTGCCGGTCTGGTTTATGGTTCCGCCGATCAGGCGTTCGCCCGGGGTCTTGTTATTGGGAATCGGTTCGCCGGTGACCATGGATTCATCCACGCTGCTCGCGCCTTCTATAAGAACGCCGTCAACCGGTATCTTTCCGCCCGGTCGAACCAGCACATGGTCCCCCGGCTTGACTTCCTCCACGGGTATCTCCTGTTCCTTTCCATCCCGGATAATGGTTGCCTTTTGAGGCGCGAGGTCCAGCAGCTGCCTGATGGCGCTGTTGGTTCTGCTGCGCGCCTTATGTTCCAGAACCTGCCCCATGAGTACGAGCGTGATGATGACCGCAGCGCTTTCGAAATAGACAGCGACCATTCCGTGGCGCCTGATGGATTCGGGGAAGACCGATGGCGCGATGGTGGCGATGACGCTGTAAATAAATGCGGCGCCGACTCCGAGGGAGATCAGGGTGAACATGTTGGTGGCTTTATGTTTCAGGGCGGTTACAGCCCTTGTAAAAAGGGGCATTCCAGCCCAGAACACAACAGGAATGGTCAGAATCATTTGTATCCAGTGATTCCAATCGAGGGGCAGGATTTTATTGAGCGGTTCACTGGGGATATGATGCGCCATGGCGATGATGAAGACGAGAGATGAAAAGGGGAGGCTGATGAAAAACCGCCTTTTCATGTTCAAAGATTCGATATCTTCCTCAAACTCGGATTCATCCAAACGGACCGCCTCGAGCGCCATGCCGCAGATCGGGCAGTTTCCCGGCGTATCGCTTTCCACACCGGGGCACATGGGGCAGAAATATTCCTTCTGAATGGTATCGGGATTTACCTTATTAGCGCCGTGATTTTTGCAGCAATCCATCGAGATCACCCCCTTTATATAAAATGATGCGGTCGGACTCAAAGGAGCCGACCGCATCCGGTATCGGCGCCAAGGGGAGGGGAGAGGGGGGTCTTGGCGCCTTATCCGCTTTTTGGCAAACTAAAGTTTTTTGAGTTCTTCGGGTTTTTCACCCAAGTCTTCCAATTTTTTCAAAAATTTATTGGGTTCCTTGTTGAACA
>JAFGFK010000035.1 GCA_016931135.1 Candidatus Sumerlaeota bacterium
GAGGAATATATCAACCTCGATGTGGGCGCGGTTATCCTTGCCCCGGGTTTTGACGAATTTGAACCCGCCGTACTGGAACAATATGGATACGGGCGCTACCCGAATGTTGTTACCAGTATTGAGTTCGAACGCATCCTGGGAGCGACAGGTCCCTATGAAGGGCATGTCAAACGTCCCTCCGATGAAAAAGAGCCCCAAAAAGTGGCGTTTCTACAGTGCGTCGGTTCCCGCGACTCTTCTCATGGAAAGGACTATTGTTCCTCCGTTTGCTGCATGTACGCCGTCAAGGAAGCCGTCATCGCAAAGGAACATACCCCAGAGCTTGAAACAACCATCTTTTTCATGGATATGCGGACTTATGGCAAGGGATTTGATCGTTACTACGAACGCGCCAAGAATGAATACGGCGTTCGGTTTATCCGTTCCCGCATCTCCGGCGTCAATGAAGACCTTACTACGAAAAATCTCGTTTTAAAATATGAAACCGAAGACGGCGTCCTCTATTCGGAGGAATTCGACATGGTTGTTTTATCCGTGGGGTTGAATCCGCCGAAGAGCGCCGCCAAACTCTCCGAGGTATTCGGCGTCAACCTCAACCGTCATGGATTCAGCGATTCCCCGGAGTTTCATCCCCTGGAAACCACGCAGGAGGGAATTTATGTCGCCGGCGCCTTCCAGGGACCCAAGGATGTTCCCGAAACCGTGATGCAGGCGTCAGGCGCTGCGGTTCGCGCGGAACGCCTCCTTGCCGCTGCTCGCAACTCCCAAACCACGGAAAAGGTCTATCCCCCGGAAACGGACGTCTCCACTCAGTCACCCCGCATCGGCGTGTTCGTGTGCCATTGCGGCGTCAATATCGGCGGCGTGGTGGATGTTCCCGCAGTTACCCGTTATGCAGCCACCCTTCCCAATGTCGCCTATGCGGGAGATAATCTCTTTACATGCGCCCAGGACACACAGGAGATTATGCGCAACATCATCAAGGAACACAACCTGAATAGGGTCGTCGTCGCCTCATGTTCGCCGCGCACGCATGAGCCGCTTTTCCAGGAAACCCTGCGCGAAGCCGGGCTCAATCCCTATCTCTTTGAAATGGCGAATATCCGCGATCAGTGTTCCTGGGTTCATATGCAGATGCACAAGGAAGCTACCGAAAAGGCGAAAGACCTCGTTCGCATGTCCGTTTTCAAGGCGAATTACCTCGAGCCTCTTAAAAGGCAGAAAACGCCCGTTAAAAAGTCCGCCCTCGTTATCGGCGGAGGCGTGGCGGGTATGACCGCAGCCCTTGCCCTTTCCGATCAGGGATTCGGCGTTGCCATCGTGGAAAAAGAGCCGGAACTCGGAGGCAATATGCGCCACATCTTCCACACCCTGCGCGGCGGAGATCCTCGGAAATTCCTGAAGGAAACCATCGACAAGATAAATAGTGATCCCCTGATCAAGGTTTTTGTATCCTCCAGATTGAAATCCATCGATGGATTCCTGGGAAATTTCAAGAGCCTCATCGCCTCGAACGATCAGGAAGAGGAGTTCGAACACGGCGTTGTGATCGTTGCCACAGGCGCCCTTGAAAAACAACCCGCAGAATATCATTACGGCGAATCCAAACGCATCATCACCCAGCGCGAACTCGAGAAACGCATGGCAGAAAGAAAAATCGGAGAAAATGACTCCATCGTTATGATCCAGTGCGTGGGTTCGCGCAATGAGGAGCGCCCTTATTGCAGCCGCGTGTGCTGCTACGAGGCGATCAAAAATGCCCTCAAAATAAAGGAAGTTAATCCCGATGTAATGGTAACCATCCTGTATCGCGATATACGAACGTACGGTTTCCATGAAGCCTATTACACAAAGGCGCGCGAAAAGGGCGTTATCTTTATCCGGTTTGAAAACGACATGCCCCCAGAAGTTCAGGTTGATCGAGATGGAACAGTGGATGTAACCGCGCGCGATTTGATCCTGCAGCGGGATGTCGTCATTCCCGCTGATTTTCTTGTACTCAGCATGGCGACTGTTCCCAATCCCGATAACGCCGAACTGGCGCAGATGCTCAAAGTTCCGCTGAATGAAGATGGCTTCTTCCTCGAGGCGCACATGAAGCTGCGCCCCGTCGATTTCGCCACGGAAGGCATATTCCTGTGCGGCATGGCGCATGCCCCCAAATTGATCGATGAAGCCATTGCCCAAGGCGAAGCCGCTGCAGCCCGCGCCTCGGTCATTCTTTCTCATGATGAGATCGAAACCCAGGGACAGGTCTCTTATATCAATCCAGAATTGTGCCAGGGGTGCGGCGTTTGCATCGAGATGTGTCCTTACCAGGCGATCGTTATGGATGAGGAAAAGGGCGTTGCCGTCGTCAATGCGACATTGTGCAAGGGTTGCGGAATCTGCGCATCCTCCTGCCGCTGCGGCGCGCCGGATGTGGGCGGATTTACCAATACGGAAATTCTCGCTCAATTAGCGGCATTTTAATTTTCAGGAATATATAACCATGAAAAAACAAGAAGAAAAACAGTTCGAGCCCAAGATCGTAGCCTTTTTATGCACCTGGTGCAGCTATGCCGGCGCCGACCTTGCGGGAATAGGACGTTACCAGTACCCCCCCAATATCCGCGTGATCCGCGTGCCGTGTAGCTCGAGGGTGGATCCTTTGTATATCCTCAAGGCGTTGCAGAATGGCGCGGATGGCGTGCTGGTTTCCGGTTGTCATCCGGGGGATTGCCATTATATCGAAGGCAATTATTACGCGCGGCGCAAATTCCTTATCCTTAAAAACCTTCTTGAATTTCTCGGACTTGAAGAAGGGCGCGTTCAGTTCTCCTGGGTTTCCGCAGCCGAAGGAGAACGCTTCTCTCAGGTGATTAAAGAGGTTACGGAATCCGTGCGCTTACTGGGACCCGCGAAAAAAATGGTTAAAACCCTTGATATGCCCGAGGAGATCATGCGGGAATTGATGGAAGAACAAAAGGAAGATCAAACCTGCCCCGAACGCCACGAATAAAGGCAGGAAAGAGGAACTATCATGATCGATTATGAAATGGAAATTCGAAAAAAAGCGAAGGAACTGCTCGAAAATAAAGAAGTCTCCCTGGTGATCGGCTATGGCGCAGGATCTCTTCCCAACCGCGCCATACCTGTTTTCATCGATAAACCCGAAGATGCGGATAAACTCGTTTTCAATCGGTTCTGCTCCAATAACCTTTCCGTTTATCTTGGACGGTTCAAAGATAAGGGCAAACTGGCAATCGTCGCCAAACCATGCGATGTGCGCGCTATTGTTACCCTGATACAGGAAAAACAGGTAGAACGCGATAAAATCCATATCATTTCCTTTTCCTGCCCCGGTCTCCTGGAACCGGATGGGCAATACCTTTTTCCAATATGCGCTTCTTGTGAAATTACCACGCCGCCGGTTTGCGACGCCCGCATCGGCGGAGAGGAAAAAATAAAAATAGAGGGACAAACCCGGGTTATTCATCCGGATTTCGACTCCCTTTCCCCAGAGGAAAGATGGCAAATTATCCAGGAGGAAATGAAAAAATGTATCCGGTGTTACGCCTGCCGCAACGCCTGCCCCTTATGTTACTGCGAGGAATGTTTCGTGGAGCGCACGCTTCCCCGGTGGGTGGGCGAAGGCTCCGAACTCTCCGATACCCTCATCTTTCACATTGTGCGCGCCCTTCACTCTGCTGGAAGGTGCGGGGAATGCGGGGCTTGCGTGAGAGCCTGCCC
>JAFGFK010000355.1 GCA_016931135.1 Candidatus Sumerlaeota bacterium
ATGGAAAGCCTGGTTTGCATGCTCGAGGAAAAGATGCTGAAAAACCGGTTTATCGGGATATTCGGTTCTTATGCCTGGAGCAAAGGCGCGGTGAAACGCCTCCAGGATTTCGCCTCCCAGGGAAACCTTACCCTTGTGGAACCCGTCGTGGAATTCAAGTGTTCCCCCACCAGTGAAGACCTTAAAAAGGCGGCGGAGTTGGGAAAAAACATGGCGGCAAGGATAAAATCAAAATAACATTTTGGGGTCAGGCTATGTAATAAGTGTAAAAATCGCGTTCTTTATGAGGAAAGATATTTTTCTAAAGATTCGATCAATGCCAGAAAATTTCTTTTGTTGTTTTCCAATCCGAGAACTCTTTCTCCACGAAGCCACAACCGCTGAAACCGTTCGAAAGTATCCCGCAAACCTTGATAAACGTCTGATAGAAGAGTCTTGAACTTTTTTCTGCTCGCATCATCCGTTTTCGCCATAAGATGGCGGCATAAGATAAGATCGGCAAGTATTTCCTGTTGATCCAGGGCAAATTCGACATAATCGAGGTGCCCCGTATTTCTTGAAGCCTTGCTTCTGACTTTTTCGAATATTTTCCGCGCCTTTTTATGTTCCTTTCGGAACTCCTTCAGGAGTTTCAGGATGTCGCTGTTCAGTTCCCGGGGCTGCATGGTTTCGAAGAAAAGTTTGAACCCGGGCGCTTCAAGCCCGATAACTCCCCATCCGAAATAATGATCGATGTCGCCAAGAAGAAGAAATGTTTTTGCAAGTTCTCCCGTGCCTTTTCCATAAAAGGATTCCACTGCTTTTGGAAGAAGTTCCTCCATGGTTCTTCCATCTTTTGTCCATGCCCACTCGGAAAAATAGATCGCCTGTGGCCAATTGAATTCATTGAAGGAGTTCCAATCCTTCCATGAGGAATGAATCGCGCCGAGCGCGCCGTGTTTATGGGCAAACGGGATATAAGTTTCCACGTTTTTCGCCGTGCTTCTCATCAGGGGATAGATTTCATGGCATGAAAAGCTGCTCCACAAATGCGTGTCAAATTTCATTTCTATAAGCCTTTTCCCGAAGGGGAATTTTTCCATTTTCCCGTAATGCCATGGTGCTATGATCACATCACGTGGAACCTGGTACAATCCTTTGATGCCAAAGTTACCGATCCCGAACGCCTTGAAAAAATCCGGTTCAAACTGGTCTGCCCAGATGATCATGCGTTTTCCGCGTTCGGCGAGAATTTCACGGATGATCTTGATATGCCTGATGAAAAGGGCGGCGCCGACCTTATCCAGCAATTCCATGTTTCTGCCCTTTCCCAATCCAAAACATTCATCCCCTCCCATATAAACGTACGGGCTTGAAAATACATCGCAGAGATCGTTATACAGATCCTTGAGCAATGGATAGGCGTCGGGATGCGTGACATTGATGACGGATTTCTGCCATTCATGTTCCTCTCCCTCTCTCAGGTATGAATACCGGGGATGGCGCAGGAGGCGTTCCATGTGTCCTGGTGAGTCAAGAGCCGGAACCAGATGCACGTGGCGTTTTTTTGCGAATTCATCCAGTTCGCGGCATTCCTCGGGCGTGAGCCTGTCGCGATTTTCCCCGATATCCGGATGGCTTTTGAATAAAAAGGCGTCCTCCAGGTAAAGGATCAGGAAGTTCATCTTGTAATGCCCCATGCGTTCGATGTTTTCCTTTATCATATCCTTTTTATACACAACGCCGCGCGCGAAATCCAGGGAGATGCCCCTGTGTTTCAATGTTGTCCAATCCCTGATGAAAACGCATGGAATTTTCCCGTTTTCGGATTCCGGAAGCATCTGGATCAAAGTTTGAACGCCGTAGAATACGCCCGCATCAGCGTTTGCAGCGATCAGAATCATATCATGCGAGATATCGAGGATATAGCCTTCATCGCCGATCTCTTCAGGAATTTGAAGATTTCTTTTCTTCATTTCCTCGAGGAGCAAAAAATTGAAATTGGGATCGCCGATCAATATTTTTGGAGAATCGGGATGTGAGGAAATCTCGGTTGTAGCCGTTATGCGGGGCGTTGGAATTTTTCTATCCAAGCAGGCATCGCACAGGGTTTGGGCGCTGAATAAGTCATCGTTGATCCCCGGTTCTGTTATAATCGATACAACGGGGTTCCACTGAAAAAAAAACTCTTTTAAATTAATTTCTCTCGGGATGGGTATTAAAGCCCTCTCCGGATTTGCCATCTTTGTAACCTTAAAATATTTGAAATGATCCTTGCTTTTCCGGAATTGATCGCTTATCCCTGTTGACCAATGACTTTTTTTCTTGAGCCGGATATCACGACGGCCTTTGTTGTGGGCGTCTTTTTCGCATCAGTGTCTTTGCCTTTAATCCTTACATGAATGATAGCATCCTCCAGATCCGATTTTTTCCTGGAGTCTGGATTCCTCGGATTCCCGGGATTGTCTTTATGATCCTTATTCCTGTTGAATTTTTGTTTGATCTTGTCAAGAGAAGGGGAAGAAGCCTCCGCGTTTGCTTTTTGATAATTTTGGGGTTTGTCCTGATTAATCTTCACGATTTCTGA
>JAFGFK010000356.1 GCA_016931135.1 Candidatus Sumerlaeota bacterium
CTCGAGCAATTCCCAAACGGACTTCCCGCTGATCCATTCGCATATACAGAGTTAATGCCATTCAGCATCATTGAATCAACAGAGAAACATCCAGTGGTTATCATGAGTTTCGGACCTGATACCGATGAGGAGGAATCCGGCGTTTCATCATTTAATCCCTATGCGCCAGGGATGGCGGGGATGGAATTCCCTGTGATGGCGCCTCCCGTTACAGGAACGCCAACGCCGACTCCCACGCCCACGCCCACCCCGCCGCCAATCGCCACGCCCGATCCAGGCGCCAATCCTACTTATGGTCGAACGCTGCAAAAGGTTTATGGAAGAAGCGAAACCGCCCCCGAGATTCCGGGTTATCGTTACCTTGAACCTGTGTACGATCCAACGAACGGAACTATAAGCAATGGGGACATTTTCATCGAGATTCCGCGGTGAATAAAGACAATAAAATTTATATTTCCAACCACTAAGAAACGCTGTTTCTTTTTCTTTAATGATGGTATCTGATGCATTTTTTTGTGGTTTGAAGGCGGATTTATCGATTAGCCCCAGGTTTATTATTTTCTACCACGAATCCCGCCGTTGGCGGGTCACGAATTTACGCGAATTTTTTTACAGCATCGTTATGAATAATAAAATCTGCGAAAATCGGCGTCATCTGTGCATCCGGAATCATGATTACTTCGCAACTCCATCCTGGATATATCTCTGAGTTCTCTGTGATCTTTGTGGTTAGATTTCTTTTTTTGCCATGAAGGCTCGAAGGTCACCAAGAAAGATGCAGAAGATGTAAAATCCTCTCGAATTCGTGAAGATTCGTGCGATTCGTGGTTCCATTCCAAAGATTGTAAAAAAGCCTCAAGAGCAAATATTATTTTATACCTGTTGACAAGTGGAAAAGGGGAACTATAGAAAGTAGGGAAAATTTTTGCGCGAATATGGATTGTTAATTAATATTTTCGCGGGGGGTTTGTGATGGGCGATTTCGGAATAACGCGGGATCAACTTGTGGAACTGATGAAGCGACACATAACTTCCGATCATCTCTGGAAACATTCTCTGGCTTCGGAAGCGGTGATGCGGAAACTTGCGGAACGACTCGGTGAAGACGCGGAAACCTGGGGGCTCGTAGGACTCGCTCACGATATCGACTTCGATGAAACCAAGGATGAACCGGCGAAACACGCCGTAATCGGGGCGGAAATCCTGCGTTCCGGCGGCGTTGCGGAAAAATATGTGAACGCCATCATGAGCCATAACGAGGCAATCCCGGGTTGGACGCCGCGCAGCGCAGCGCTGGAGCACGCTTTGGCAAGCTCCGAGACGATCACCGGATTAGTCGTGGCAACGGCGCTCGTGATGCCGGATAAGAAACTCGCCAGCGTAAAATCCAAATCCGTAAAAAAACGCATGGGACAAACCGCATTTGCGCGAAACGTGGATCGAAACGCCATACTGGAATGCGAAAAGATAAGCGTTCCGATCGAGGATTTCTGCGCGCTTGCCGTGGAAGCCATGCAAGGTATCAGCGATCAACTCGGTCTTTAAAAAAGGAGCCTGTATGATAGAAAAAACCCTTGTGATCATTAAACCTGACGCTGTTAGGAGGAAACTGGTTGGCGAGATCATCTCGCGCTATGAAAAAAAAGGCATGGAAATCATAGCCTTGCGCGTTTTGCGTCTCGATGAAAATCTGACGAAAACGCTGTACGAGGAGCATCTGGAAAGGGATTACTTCCCCCCTTTCAAGGAATTCATCCTCTCCGGACCTGTTGTTGCCATTGCGCTGGAAGGGGAAGGCGCGATTCAATCGGTTCGAAAGCTGAACGGCGCCACGAATCCCCAGGATGCCACGCCGGGAACCATACGCGGAGATTACGGATTTTTCACGCGCTACAACCTGGTGCACGGTTCGGAAAATCAAGCCCGGGCGCAAAAGGAAATCGGCATCTTGTTTCCGGAACTGTGAATCAGATAAAACGTTCCAGGATTTTTATAACTAAAATCCAGCATCTTATATCTCACACAATGGAGATTTGCAGCCATGTCCCTTTTCAACGATGAGGGTTTTGTCATAACGCGCTCCGAATGGAAGGAAAGCTCTTTGATCGTTCGCTTTTTCACGCGGGAGCATGGCAAATTGAATTTCATGGCAAAAGGGATCAGGCGCGCGAAAACCCGCATCGGTTCGTTTCTGGACAGTTTTTCCCGCGTCAAAATCATATATTATCTGAAACAGGGGAATGACCTCGCTTCCCTGAAGGAAGCCTTCACAATAAATCTATATCCGAGCCTTCGCGCCGATCTCAGGCGTTTCGCTGCCGTATCCTTTTACTTCGAGATTCTGGATATCGGGCTGGCGCCGCACGAACGGCACGAGGATATTTTTTCGCTCACCTCGGAATTTCTGGATACAATCGACAAACCTGAATGGGTGGCGGAATCCCTGCCGTGGTATTTCCTCGAGATTGCCGGGCGGCTGGGTTATGCGCCGCGACTGGAAAAGTGCTTTGTGTGTGGAACAAGCCAAAATCTCGCTCATTTCGATCTGGATGCCGGGCAATGCGTTTGCCAGAACTGCAGAAAGGACTCGGAAAAAGTTATTCCCATGCCGCAATATCTTGCGTCCGAAATCAAAGGAGGCGTTTCAAATGAAGGCGGCAGCATCGCTTTGCCTTCCCATGCGCTTCCGGATTTTTTCCATTTCATGAAGGATTTCCTGGAGTATCGCTTTGAAAAAAGAATCAAGTCGGGTGATTTTCTCATCACCCAGATGGCATGAGAAATGTAAAATATAAAACGTAAAATGAATCCGTCTTCGTTATCACGCATCAGGCGTGATAACTTCGACGCGACAAGAAATATAAAATTAAGGTATGAAAATTAATACATCAGAAATATGATGATTTTGCATAATAGTAATACACAGCCTGGCTTGGTAAATTTTCCTATGCGATACGCAGGATTTCTATAACGGATTCGGAAATGGTTTCAGGAACCAGTCGGATTATTTCACCGGAGTCGCAATGGCGCGCCAGGACAACGCCTTTGGGATTGTTTCTTCCCTTGCTGTATCTTCGCGTAATGGCAGCGGCGGTATCCAGCGTTTTCTCTGAAATCACTCCTCGCAAAATGCAAAGGGGACTCGAGCCTTCCTCTGTCTCCAGGAGAATATCCGCATCCTGCGCCAAGTGAGCCAGGATCATATTGTCGCGTTCATTGCGCCCCACGATGAGCTTGACTTCAGGTTCAAGGCGGAAATGCCTTCCGATCTTCAGGGTTTCGACGCTGTTGACATCGGAAATATCATGATCGAATAAATCCTTCAGGCGTGCGGAAAATCCGGGTTCTGCGAGGAGGCAACCACCTGCAGGGGTTTGAAAATCCCGGATGCCGTACCGCGCCGCCAGATCGAATTGAATTTTTCTGGAGCGTCCGGCAATCCCCAGAAGCAATGTACGATCGACCATGCCCATTTTTTCAGGGGTTGTGGGATCGAGTCGCAGGGCGGTAAGGGGGCGAAGGAGAAGCCCCTCGAGTCCGGAGCGTTTCTCGATCATCTGGAGCATGGTTCGCTTTTGCGACATGGGGCGCTGTTCCAGTACATCACCGGTGAAAACAAACTGCGCCTTTTCCTCCTTCATAAGTTCCGCGGCCTTTTGAAGAAAAAAGATATGGCAGTCAATACAGGGATTCATACAGGAGCCATAACCCCATTTGGGATTTTTGACCAGATCGATGTATTCCTCCCCGAGGTACAAGGGGTAATATTGAAACCCGAGCGATTCGGCTTGTTTCTGTACAATGGTTTCTTCATCAGCGCCTTTTGATGAACGGGAAGAAAAAGGGGTGATAAGGTGAATGCCTGTAACCTCGACGCCCTGATCCATGATCAACTTAGCGGCGAGAACGCTGTCCAATCCACCGGAAATCAAACCAATAGCTTTGATGCGCTTGAGTTTTTCCATAAATCCTGATATATCATTCCTTGTTTTTTTTCGGGAAATATCCGAAATGGCGGAGATCGGTTTCTTTTTTTGTCCAGTTTTTACGAACCTTCACCCAGAGTTCCAGGAAAACGGGTTTGCCGACAAGTTCTTCGATATCCGGACGCGCCAGGCTGCCGATTTGTTTCAGCATATTGCCGCCTGCGCCGATCACCATGCCTTTCTGGGATTCCCGTTCAACGTAAATAACCGCGCGAATGTAATCCTTGTCTTCCGGCCTTTCCTTGAATTCCTCCACCTGTACCGCGAGGGAATAGGGAATCTCCTGCCCAAGCAGTTCGAACGCCTTTTCGCGAACGATTTCCGCAGAAAGAAACCTAAGGTCGCGATCGGACATCTGCTCCGGATCGAAATAAAGCGGCCCTTCCGGAAGAAGGGAAACCGTTTTACGGATGAGAAGGGGGACATTGTCTCCCTGAAGGGCTGATATTCCGATCAGATCAGTATAAGCGATGTCTTTTTCAACCGGTTGAATGCTGGAAGGATCAAAGGGTTTGGGGAGGCGGTCGATTTTATTGGCGACCAGGATTCTGGGGGCGCTCAGTTTGCGCACCAAATTTTTTATTGCCGGAGTTTCGGGTTTGGGATCGGCGATATCCACGATATGATATGCCAGATCGACTTCCTTCACGGCGAGCGCGGTGGAATCAATCAGGCAACGGTTCAAAAGATTTCTGGATTCGATGAGTCCGGGGGTGTCCACAAAAACGATTTGAAAGGATTCATCGGAGAGAATCCCGAGAATCGAATCCCGCGTCGTTTGTGGTTTTGGGGAGACGATGGCGATCTTGCCGCCAACGAGGCGGTTCAAAAGCGTGGATTTTCCGGCGTTGGGTTTTCCTATGATAGCGACAAAACCGGAGCGAAACTCCCGCTCCCCGCAATTTTCATCATTCCGGCGATCCTCATTCATCCGAGTAAAAAATCTCCCTTAAAACAAGTTTTCTTTTTCCAGGATTTGCATCCATTTTTCCTGGAGGGAAAACATTTTCTTCCTTTCCCCGGGCTTTTCGTCATCATAATTCAGAAGATGCAGGAATCCATGAACGAGAAGCAGGACAATTTCCTTTTCCAGGGAATGTCCCATCTTTCGAGCCTGTGCGGCAGCGGTTTCGAGGGAAATGACAATATCGCCCAGAGGCGTGATTTCTTCCGGGGAGGGCTTGCTTCCGGAAACATCGAGCATGGAGAAGCTCAGGACATCCGTGGGGGCGTCATAGCCCCTGTACTGTTTATTCAATTTCCTTATGCCTGCGTCATCGAGAAAAAGAACGCTTATCTGGGGATGGGCAAAGTCCTGATCTGAAAGAAGTCGTTCCAGAATCCGCCTGGTAAGATTGCGAAGATTCCGAGCCGGAATCATTTTTTTTCTGGATTGATTGCAAATCAGGATTTCCATCATTTAACCGCCTTTACGCGCTAATCATGACAATGAAAACGAATCTACTTCCGATCCGAGCCGATACGTCAAGGTTGAAATGTCATGAGGAAATTATTTTTGATGACATTTCTTATCAGGACATGAAAGGATTTATCATTATGACATTTTATGATTCGGTAAATTCATAAAGGATTTGTTTTCATCCGCCATGTTTAAATTTCAACTGATCAAGAAAGACGCAAAGACCGGGGCGCGCCGCGGAAGGATTCTGACATCCCGGGGAACAATCGAAACCCCCGTATTCATGCCAGTGGGAACGCAGGCGACCGTAAAATCCATTCTTCCGGAGGAACTGGTTGACATCGGGGCGGAGATCATTCTCGCCAATACCTTCCATCTTTACCTGCGCCCCGGAGACGATGTCATAAGGAATCTGGGCGGATTACACAAATTCATGCACTGGGATCGTCCCATCCTTACCGATAGCGGGGGATTCCAGGTTTTTTCTCTTTCGGACCTGAACAGGATCATGGAGGATGGGGTGGAATTCAAATCGCCTGTGGATGGATCCCCTCATTTTTTCACGCCTGAAAAGGTGATTCAGATTCAGCGAAATCTGGGCTCGGATATCATCATGCCGCTTGATGAATGCCCTCCCCCCGAGGCTTCGCGATCTTACGCGGAAAACTCCGCGGAATTGACATTGCGATGGCTGGAGCGTTGCGTCAAGGAATTCAAAGAGAGCGCGGAGCAAAGCGAACAGGCGCTGTTCGGAATAGCGCAGGGGGGATTTTTCCCGGATTTAAGGGACATGTCGGCAAAACGCACGATTGAATACAATCTCCCCGGATACTCCATAGGGGGATTGAGCGTGGGGGAAGACAAGCGGAAAACCCGTGACATGCTGGAGATCAGCTGTTCCATCCTGCCGGAAGATCGCCCCAGATACCTGATGGGGGTTGGAACGCCGGAGGATTTCATCATGGCAGTGGAACGCGGCGTGGATATGTTCGATTGCGTACTTCCCACGCGGAACGCCCGTAATGGAACGCTTTTAACCAATGAAGGAACAATTCGCATCCGCAACGCCGAATACAGAAATGATCCCAATCCCGTGAGCGAGACATGCGGATGTTATACGTGCCGGAATTATTCGAGGGCGTATCTGCGGCATTTATATTACGCCAAGGAAATCCTGAGTTCTCATCTGAATACTATCCATAATCTATATTTCATGTGCGATTTCATGCGAGGACTCCGCCGCGCCATAGAGGAAGACAGATTCCGTGAGTTCGCTATATCCCAATACGAAAATTCAGTTACAGGGCGCATCTTGACTTCGTTACCAAAACATCCTGAAATCGGGGGTCAATCCCTATAAAAATCCAAATATTTCCGTATAAAAATTCATTAATTGATAAACAATATTCCCTGAAAAACTGAAAACTTATACACACGCGCTGGATTTTTATAGAGAATGACCCCATAAGTCTCATCCCGCATTCCTGGTAACGGAGTCAAGATGCGCCCTCAGTTACATTTTAACTTAAAAAGTACTTGATTCAAATTACAACGCATGGGAAAAAACCGTTGTTTATGTATCTTCAGGAGGAAGCGGGCGATTCTTTGTAATTCGCAAACAGGAGATAAGGCATGTCTCTTTTTTCTTTTTCTTCTTTTCCGGCAATTAAATCAGGAGATATGACCCTGACATTTCGATTATGGGATACGTGCAAACTGCGAAAGGGGAAGTCCTATCCTGTCGAGAAACTTGGCAGAATATTGATCAAAGACGCCCGTAAAATCCCGATTTCTTCCATCTCTGACAAAGAGGCGAAAATGGCGGGGTACAAGAGCTCCGGGCAGATTGTTTCTTTCTTTCAAAAGAAAAAGCCCGATCTGAATACGGAACAGGACACCTGCTTCCGCATTGAATTCCAGTATCTCAAACCGGAAATGGGGAGGTCCGGAAGGGAACCAAGGGCTTTAAGCCGCATCATGCTGGACAAACTGGACGAAAAGCTCAAACGTCTCGATCGCCGCGCCCAGGGAATCACGTATTCCGCCATCCTGAAGGAAATGTCCAAGAAATCCTTTTCCCGGATAAATAAACTCGTGACAACCTTTGATTGCGAATTTACGGAAGTGCGCAGGAAGCTCAACCGGCTGATCAGCGAGAGATTCGTGGAGACCGATCCGCATAAACGTTTTCACCTTACTCCACAGAGTATCCAGTTGATAAAACATCGTGAAAACAAAGCCATCGAGACAAAAAAATAAATCGAGCGTGATCCCTTTATCCCAATCCAGATAGTTTCGATATTCTGGAGTGATTTCGTGAAAGTTCTTCATGTCACCTATCGGTTCGGGCGGGAAATCATCGGCGGCGCCGAACGCTATCTTTTCCAGCTCTCGACTCATCTGGCAAAAAAGGGCATCGATATCACATTAGCCACAACCACGGCGAAAGACTTCCGGGAGCCCACCCGCTGGAACGCATTCTGGAACCAGGGATACGAACCGGGTGAGGAATCGGTTTCAGGATTGCGAGTTCTCCGTTTTCCATTCAAAAACCTGCCGAAATGGATGGCTGCCCTGTACGGGATTCCTCTGCAAAAGAGGTTCGAACGTGAGGAATGGGAACTGAAGCCCCCCTCCCTTATCTGGGAACAGGGGGGAGTTCTGGGAAGGGGGTGGTCTTTCGAGGAAATCATGGGAACGTTCATTCAGAGATGGATGGGTTTGAATTCGGAAATTCATATCAATGACAAAGAGATACGAGAGGTTGGTTTTACCGCGAAAAGTCCCTGGAAGAATGGGGGAGAAATTTTCTGTAACCATGAAAAGATCGGTGAATTCGATCTGAATAAAGATTGGCGTTATCATTCCTTTCCGATTAAAATTCCTGCGGACTCGCTTCTTATAGAAATCAAGTTAAAACGCACGAAGCGTCCCTGGAAGGAGTTGAGAAGCCTGGGGATGGCGGTATCGGAGTTTGCGTATAAAACCGCAGACCGCACGGAAAAAATCCCCCTTACCAGGCATTACATACACGAGATGTACAGGGAAAAAGAAAAGTTGTTTGGCTGGCTGGAGCAAAGGGCGCGCGCGCGTCCTCGGAAACTGGAACGGAATTTCGATCTTTGCCGCGGTCCCGTTTCTCCCCAGCTTCTGCGTTATCTGGATGATCATGCCCGGGAATACGACCTGATCCTAGGGCATAATTTCCCTTTCCCATGCGCTGCAGAAGCCGTACGGGCGGGAAAAAAAGCAGGCGTTGCAACCGCGCTTCTTCCTCTCGCCCACCTCGAAGACGATTACTATCACTGGAATCATTACTATGAGGCTTTGGCAAACGCCGATATCACTTTTTCCCTTTCGGATTACGCGCGGGATGTTTTTCGCGAACGATTCGGCGCCAACGCCCATACCCTCGGGGGCGGAATCGATCTCGAGGAATTTGAGACAGCCGGTTTCCACGGCGCCGCATTCCGGGAAAAATTCGGTCTTGGAAAAATGCCCGTGATCCTTTTCGTAGGTAGAAAATCCCATCCCAAACGATATGACGCCCTGATCCGCGCGGTAAGAATCGTCAACAGGACACTCCCCTGCCGCCTGGCGATGATCGGACCGGATGCGAACAAACAGCCCGTGAATCCGGAAGACGCGCTTTACCTGGGGCAACAGGATCGTCAAACAATCCTCGATGCGTATGACGCCTGTGACGTATTCGCAATGCTCAGTTCCTCGGAAAGTTTCGGGATGGTGTTCACGGAGGCGTGGATGAGAGGCAAGCCTGTAATCGGATACAAACATTGCGGCGCGGTCGCCTCCCTGATCGATGATGGAAAGAACGGATATTTATGCGATCGGGAGGAGGAAGCGGCACAGCGTATCATTCAGATTCTGAATAATCCAAACCTTGGGAGATCCCTGGGAGAAGAGGGAAGAAAGAAAACCCTGGAGAGATTCACATGGGATAAAATTTCGGAAAAGGCGAAAGATTTGTACGAGAAGACCCGGGGCAATGCAAAACGAAAAATGAAAAATGAAAAATGAAAATCGTAGTTTTAGAAATCCAAATAAACCTGTAACGTTACTCTTGAAAAGCTTTCAAAATGTCCTGGGGTTTGTCTATATCCATCATGATTCCAGGATCGTTTGCAGGAACTTCCAGAACAATATCCCGATGATCCTTTATAAAAGTCTGCATGCCCCCCTCGAGATGGGGCGATAATCGCGTAATTTCCGAGAAAAGCCCTTTGGGAAACATGGGGGGATGCCCGCGTTTTCCCTTGTATATCGGGATCAGGATATTTTTGGGAAACAACCTGTGATTTCTTAACATTAAATTATATGTGGAGACATCGACAAAGGGATGATCCACAAGACACATCATGAAACCCGTCGATTCTGGACGAATCGCGCGTACAGCCAGTTGGACGGAATAGAGCTGCCCCCATTCAACATGGTCATTGGGAATAAAGTCGAAATCGTGGAGATGAAGGGTTTTCAGGCGGGATTCGTGTTCCGGATTATAGATGATCAATCCCGGTAGGGGGAAGCCTGAATTTATGATTTTATCCACAATATTTTCCAGGAATGTTTTTCCTTTGAGTTGAATGAAGGGCTTGGGGGCGCCCATGCGTTCGGATTTTCCCGCTGCCAGAATAACGGGGAGAGGCGACGTGAATAAGGAAGTCATTTTTTCTCTTGTCTTTTCTGAATTAAAAAATATAGAGATATATTTAACAGAGACAAGAAAATTTTCAACAAGGAATTTGAATCCAACTTGATCCGGTCTGAATCCTATGAATAAGAAAAACATTTTTCTTGGCTTATCCGATTATATAGCGGAGGAATTCGGGCTTTCCTATTCCATGCAATATAAAATCGGGATCAATGTGGTTCTTCTTCTTTTGATCCTTCTTCTCTGGAAAATCCTGAGAAGGCAGTTCGATCGAAGATTCAAGGGAACAAAGAAACATTATCTTCTCATCAAAACGGTTGACTGGGGATTTTTGATCCTGGGGCTTTTTCTTCTCGGGATACTCTGGAACGAGGCGGTTGACGCCTTTGTTCGATTTTTTGAACTCGTGGGAAATTATCTCCAATCAAAGATCATCCTGAGCCTTCTGATCATAGGCATGATCCTTTTACTGCGACGGATTCTCCTGGGGATCATATCGGATCGAATAACAGATATCAAGAAACACTATTACTGGTCGCGAACCATCGGGTATGGAACAACGATTCTGGGAATCATAATCATCGGGAGCGTATGGATCAAGGGGATACAATCCATAGCGACCTTTTTCGGTTTAGTGAGCGCCGGACTTGCCATTGCCCTGCATGATCCCATTGCCAACTTCGCCGGATGGCTGTTCATTATATGGCGCCAGCCGTTCCACGTGGGAGACCGCATCCAGATCGGGGAATTCCAGGGAGACGTGATCGATATCCGCGTGTTTCAATTCACCGTGCTGGAGATAGGCAACTGGGTGGATTCGGATCAAAGCACCGGGCGCATCATCGACATCCCGAACGGAAAGGTTTTAAGGGAAGGGCTGGCGAATTATACCAAGGGTTTCGAATACATCTGGCATGAAATACCCGTACTCGTGACATTTGAAAGCGACTGGAAAAAGGCAAAGGAGATTTTGACGAAGATCGTCAACGAGAAAGTGGAGCATCTGACGCCCGACGCCACGAAACAGCTTCAGTCAGCAGCGAGGAAATACCTGATTTTATTTCATCATCTGACTCCGATTGTTTATACGACCGTAAAGAGTTCCGGGGTGCTTCTAACAATCCGGTTCATGACAAAGCCCAGGCAAAGAAGGGGCACAGACGAAATGATCTGGGAGGCGATCCTGGATGCGTTTCAAAAAGAGCCGGATATTGACCTGGCGTATCCCACCACGCGATTTTATGATAACCGCAAGGAAGGAAAGCCTTTTACAAAGAGGGCGGAATCTGATATTTTATAATATGAAATGGCGGCTGTGCGTTGGTTGTGGATTGTGGGTTGAAAAAGCCCGGATTAAATTGTTGTGATATAAACGTAAACCATGGTAGGGTTTTACCCCGCATCCTCTATTGGGGCTTGATCTGATTCTGGAGCGCTGCGGTTCTTGCCTTCTGCAATTGATCTTTCAATTGCAGGACCTCCAGATGTTCATCCCCAAGGATGCGGATTTTGATTTGAAGCGCCCTTTCGGCGAGTTGAACGGAGCCATTTATATCCCCCGCCTGCCATTTCACTATAGCCTCCTCGATAAGTCGATTGGCAGTGGGAAGGTCTTCCGCCTCCATCCCGGGAGGCGGCGTTGACAGCGTCGATGCTGCCGCTTTTTCCATTTCTCCCTTTGAACCGGATGGAATGCCGAAATGACGATTGGCGTCCTCGATCATCCGGCGCGCAACTTCTTCAGGAGGATTGAATTTCTGATCCTCGAACTGGAAGGTAAACTTATTATCGGGATTATCAGGAAGATATATCTCCGCTTCATACCCCCCGATAAATCTGACTTTATAGGGAATGTCCATCTCTTCCAGTTCGTATGTCATGCCGGCAATAAGCTCTTCTTTCACGGCGACTTCCCCAAGGACTACAAGCAGGAAGGCGAATACCACGGCAATCACGATATAAAGAACGCCGAGCAGGCGCGCGACAAATCTCTGCCAGTCTTCGGGGAAAAGCCTGACAAAAAATCCCATAAGCCCGAAAAGCCATCTCCAGCTTCCCTGGATGACGATATCCGGAAAGATAAGAATGAAGAATCCCACCAGCCCGATCGCCACGGCAGCCCACATGGCTCCGGATAAACCGCCCCCCTGACTTGCAGCTTCTGCAGCGCCATTCATGTTTTAATCCTCGTAACGCTTCAATGAAAAATCTGCAATCTTTTCTTTTACAAAATCGAATGAAAATCAAGAAAAAATGTAACATCTCAGGATACTTGACAGAATCCGGGCATTAAGGTAAAGGCATTCTTATTTTCATTTTCCTTCATATAAGGAGAAAAAACATGAAGTATGATCTGATCATTCGCAACGGCGCGCTGGCGACCGCCCAGGAGACATTCCGTGCGGATATCGGGATCAGGGGGGAACAGATTGCAGCCATCGGCATGGAACTTGAATCCAGCGGGTCATGCCAGGAGATCGATGCGGCTGATTGTTACGTCCTTCCCGGGGCGATCGATGTTCATGTTCACTTTCAACTGCCGGTTTCCGGAACCGTGAGCGCGGATGACTTTGAGAGTGGAACAAGGGCAGCGGCGCGCGGGGGGGTGACTACCATCATTGATTTTGCGAACCAGGATCCTAAAAAAGGGCTCATGGCGGGAATCAAAGCCCGCATGAAGGAGGCGCAGGGAAAGGTCTGCATCGATTATTCCCTCCACGCCGTGATCAGCAAATGGTCGGAACAGATCAAACAGGAGATGGAGGAGGCGATCGCCTTCGGGATTCCCACCTTCAAGATGTTCATGACCTATGGATCACGCGGATTACAATCAGACGATGCTGCGCTTTTTTCCGCGCTAGAGGCGACAAACGAGAACAAAGGCAGAATCATGGTTCATGCGGAAAGCGACGGGGTTATGAATCTTTTGATCCAGAGGCATTTAAAGAAAAAAAAGGAACTGGGGGCATACGGACATGTTTTATCGCGTCCCAACTTCATCGAGCGCGAGGCGGTACAGAGGGCGATCACCTGGGCGGGCGCAACGGGGGGAAGGCTCTATATCGCGCACATATCCACAGGTTCCGCTGCGGAAATCGTTCATCACGCCCGCCATCGCGGGGTGAATGTATATGCAGAGACATGTCCGCATTATCTTCTTTTGGATGAAGAGGCGTTCAAGGATAAGAAACAAGGTCATCTTTACGCTACATGCCCCCAGATCAAATCGAAGGAGGATCAGGAGAGATTGTGGAAATCCCTTATCGAGGGGGATATCGCCCTGGTGGCGACAGATACCTGCACATTCACAAAAAAGCAGAAGGATTTATGGAAAGGCGATTTCACGAAGATTCCCTACGGCGTGCCGGGAGTGGAAACCCTGCTGCCATCCATTTACACCAAAGGAACGCTTTCCGGAAGGTTCGATTTGAATTACCTGGTATCCCTTGTAAGCGCGAATCCGGCAAAGATCATGGGGCTTTATCCCCGGAAGGGAACCCTTTCCATTGGATCGGATGCGGATATCGTGATCATCGATCCGCGCAAATCCCTGAGGATCGATTATAAAAAGATGGAGACGAATTGCGACTGGTCGCCTTACCAGGGGATGGAAATGTTCGGATTTCCGGATATCACGATTTCCCGCGGAAGCGTGATCGTAAAGGATGGAAAATTCACAGGCAAAAAGGGACGTGGACGATTTGTGAAGCGCCGCCCGGGCGGAGAGATTTTCAATCCACAATCCGCTATATAAATGGAAATACGCTTATAATATAATATCTAATATAACTCCCAATCCAGCAAACCGGTTGGCGTTTGAGTAGGCGTGGGCGTTGGCGTAGGCGTGGGCGTGGAAGTCGGAGTGGGCGTCGGGGTTCCGAGGAGCCTGAAGCGCAGGGCGTCGGCAAGGATCATCTCAGAACCCGTCGTATTCCCATTGATTGTTACATAGGTTCTTCCTTTATTGAAATCATAGGCGTTGTTGTCAATGACTCCATCCACATTAACCGTCCATCCACCAGAACCGGTTTGAAGGGTAGCGGCGACGTTACGGATCACATCTGATCCATCGACAAAACGATATTGAACCCCGCGCGCCAGGCTGGCTTGTTCGTTACGGATCCAACCATCAATCGCCCATTTGCCGGTTGCAGGAAGATCGACCACCCACACCGCATAATCATCCATGGGATAGCTGCCGGATGCATAATAGCGCGAGCTTCCGCCATACAGAGTGCCGGATGGGGAATAAGTCGAAGTCGCCCAGGCGCCTTTATCATCGTAATCAAGGGAAGTGGGTTCGCTGTCCACAATCACCTCTGTGATGGAACTGGCTGGTTCGGAAACCGGGGATTTGGGTTCCTTGGGAGCGCTGCTGAGGCGTACGAAACGAACCGCAGCCGGATTCATACGATCATCCGTTCCACTTGTAGATTGAGTGGCGCTGTCGAATTCGATATAATGTCCCTGGCTTGCGGTGAAATTCATGGTGGCGCATTGAGTCCACTTGTTTCCGCAGTTCGCCATAGTCAGATCGAAAAGGGATGTGGAGATTCCGCCATTATCATTGATTCTCACGGTAATGTTCGGGGCGTTGGCGCTGGAATAATTATAACAGGTGACATAAACATTATAGGTTCCTGTGGCAATGCCGGAAGGGGTGAAGCGCGCCTTGTCGTTTTTTCCATCAGAAGGGCGCGACCACCGGGAACCGATACTTGGGGTGCATCCCTCGGCTAAACTGTGTGAGGAGCTGTCAAAGAACGTTCCGGAAACCTCGGAATAATCGGTGATATGCTGTCCGCCGGAACGGGTTTCGATAATATAGATTCCTCCGGAGGCGGTAACGGGTCCCCCTGTGGCAATGGCTTGATTGTTCCAATCGTCATAAGCGACAGCCGCATAATAAACGCTTCCAGGGGGAGCGGAATAATCATCGAATGAAAAAGAGGAACGGCTGGAAGAGAGGTCCCACCAATCCATTGCCATATTGTCATAATAGAGTTTAACGGGGGTAACCGTATCGCGATATAAACGGTAATGTACCGGCAGATCGCCATCGCCCGCTGCCGCAGGGCGATTGAAGGTGATATGGGGAATGCCGGAGATCGTAGTTACAGAAAGGGAAGCCGGAGAATTGGGGGGAGTCGTTTCCTCGCCGGATTTGTGAGGGATGGAAGGTATGGGCGCCCAGTCATCCATGGGGCCGCCGGAATTGAACAGATTTTGAGCGTGTTGATCCGCAGGTTCGGCGGGGGTTCGGGAGGTTCCATCCACGTACAGGGAACCCCAGTCAAAGAAGTTGAAACCATCCGGGGAGCGCGTATTGCCTCGAAGAGTGGTTACAGCTGTAGCGTTTTCATTGGGATCTTCGAGGAGCCAGTCCCCAAGGGCGCAAACCAGGGGGCGGGTATTTTGATCGTTATTCTGAGCCAGTTTATCAATGTAGGCGTTCCAATTCGTTTCACATCCTGAAACAGAGGAGGAATAAGCGCTCAGATGAAGGAGGTCAATGGCGCCGTGCGCCACCCACCAGTTATATCCCTGCCCCAGGTTTTCCACGGGATCTGTAAAGTGGATGATAAAGGCGGAGACTTCAACCCAGGGCTTTTCCAGAGATGTTTGAAAATTTACGCGCTGGACAAGTTTTGCCAGCTGATCTCTCTTCCAGGCTTTATAGACTTCATCGAGTTCCCCGGAGGGATTATCCACGTCGAAATCAAAACCAGTATCAGCTTTGAAACTCGCTTTTGCCACAGGATCGTAACCGGAATCCGCATTGAGCAGGCGGACATAATCGAAATGGACGCCATCGATGTCGTAATTCCGCACAATATCCATAAAAACGTTATAGAGGTAATCCTGAACCGCAGGGATGCCGGGATCAAGGGGGGCTTCATTCGCGTAAGTATAGGTTACGCCGGCCTGATTTTCAGTTACCCATTCAGGATGGGCGTTATACACATGATTCGGACTGGAGGGAGGGGTCGATGAATGCCATGTAGGATAAACGGTTACCCAGGCGTGGACTTCCCTTCTTGGGCTGGCGTTATGCAGCCTGTCGATACAATACTGAAGGGGGTCCAGACCGGATGGAGAGATAGAATAAATCTGTCCTCTTGGTTCATTGTTGGGGTAAGTGGAATCCTCGCGATTGGGGAAGTAGTAGGCGTCTCCGCGCCCGCGAACCTCCACAAAAACGGCGTTGATATTCCCGGAAAGGGCATCGGCAATTACAGTATCGCATTTTGCCTGGGTATTAATATCAAACGTAGCGGCGTACATGGCTCTGTGTTCAGGAGGATCATCCGCCAAAACAGGTATGGAAACAATCACAATGAAAAAGATAATAATACATGATTTCATTTTTTCACCTCTTCCAAAAAATTTTACCCTTAATCGCTAAAGCCGCTTACTATATAGGGAATATTTTACAAATGGTCAATGATTTGTTTTCAGGTTTAAAAAAAACCTTTTTGCTGAATTAAAAAAGTGATTGCATGGAAGAAAATAAATTTGTAACCATATATTTGGCGTTTTGATTAAAAAGATTTCGATATGCGATCATGATTTGACGTGAAGGCGTTTTTATATATCCCAGAGGTGTCTCAATGCCCCAGATTCTCGGACTGATCAAAAACTTTGGATTGAACGACGCCGTAGATGTGATCGTGATGACGACGATCTTCTTCATTGCCCTGTCCTTGTTGAAGGAGACGCGTTCATCCGTTGCCTTGCGAGGTTTCCTGGCATTGGTTCTCTTCTCCTTCGGGGGTTATGTGATAGCCAAGGTGCTTCAGCTTGCCGGGGTGGCGTATATCCTGGGAAATTTCTGGTTGATCATAGTCCTGATCTTCCTGATCGTGTTTCAGAACGATTTCAAGAGGGCGCTGACCAACCTGGGGCAGATGAGAATTTTCCGCGCCTTTTTCAAGCAGAGCGGGCAATACCTGGAAGAGTTGGTCAAGGCGGTGGAAACCATGTCCATGAGGAAAATAGGGGGCATCATCGCCATCGAGCGGCGCAATCCCCTGAGAATCTACGCCGGAACGGGTATCAGGATCGATTCGGACGTTTCGTCGGAATTGATCCGGACCATTTTCACGCCCCTGACTCCCCTGCATGACGGCGCCATCGTCATCAAGAACAACAGGATCGTGGCTGCAGGATGCATCCTGCCTCTTTCGGATACGCATGAGTTGATCAAGGAGCTGGGCACGCGACATCGGGCGGCGTTGGGGCTTTCGGAAGAAACCGATGCGGTTGTCATCGTGGTATCGGAAGAAACCGGCACCATTTCTCTCGCCCTGGAAGGAAAAATGCGCCGGGGGCAGACGCCGGAAAAGATCAAGGACCAGCTGACAGAACTTCTCAACATCACGCCGGAGGAAAAAGCGCAAAATGTTTCGGCTTAAGGCGACATCAGAAATCGCGCTCCTTGTCGGTTCGTTTTTCATTGCCATAGCCGTATGGCTCGTCGCCAAACAGAACGACCTGAACAATCAGTTGATCTCGGCGAAAATCGTCACGGAAGGGTCGCCGGATAATATGATCATAGAAATCAATCCCCCGGAAGTGAACGTCTCCATTCAATATCCCAAGACTCTGGAATATCTGGTGAGACCCGAGGCGTTTTCCATAGATTTGAAAGGAATCAGCGAAAACCTCGCTGGAGCGGAGGATTTCAATTATACAACGCTCAACATAACTCTGAGAAACGTGGTCACTCGTAATCTGCCTCCCACGATCAGACCTACGGCGTTGGGACAGGACGTGGTAACCATCGGGGCAAAACTTCACACGTCCCGAGCCAGAATCATCGGAAAAATAACGGGAAATCCGATGAAAGGATTCCGTCTGATCCAGAATCCCCCGCGGGTGGATCCTGCGGAAATCCTGGTAACTGGTTCTCCAAAAATTCTTAACGATACTATCCATCCTGAAATGAAAAGAATCATTTTAGAGACAGAACCTTTGGAAATTGAAGGAAGAAAGGAAAGCTCCTTTGAATCTGTCACCGTAAAATTACCGGAAGGTCTTCGCTATGTCAAAGAGGACAAACTCCGGGTACAGATACAGGATTCCGTTACCGTACGGATTCACGTAGTCATCGGGGAAGAGGAAAGGCAAAAAACCATAACCGGCATTCCGATCAGCATCAAGACGCTTTCGGAGAATTTGGAGCTGACCTATTCTCCAACCCAGGGGCATGTCACGGTGGAAGCCCCGATCAGCATGCTGGAGGAGTTGAATTCCGATTCCTTCATGTTCATTCCCCGCCAGCCCCTCGAGGAAAGAGACGGGTATGAAGCCGATATTGCGGTTGACGCCAAATTCACGGATAAAATCCCGCCCCGAATAAGGGACAAGGCGGTGATTTCCTCGTTTGAGCCAAAGGCGATTCATATCAGAATACAAAGCCGGGTGGAAGAGGTCGCGCCAGAAGATAACTTACTTGAAACCCCCTTGCCTCCCTCCCCCGGATTTCCCGTAAATACACAGCCTGTCTTCCCCGAAGAACCTGTTCAAACAAAACCCTGAAGGAAGGTATAGCCATGACAATCCTGTGCATAAACGTCGATCATGTCGCCACCGTGAGAGAGGCGCGCAAAATTACGGAACCAGACCTTGTGGCCGCCGCCCTGATCTGTGAACTTGCCGGAGCCGCCGGAATCACGCTCCATGTTCGGGAAGATCGGCGCCATGCAAAGGAACGCGACCTGGCTCTTCTCATGCAAACCGCCAAAACGCGCGTCAACCTGGAGATGGCGGCGACAAACGAAATGGTAAACATTGCCCGGAAATATCATCCTCACCAAGTAACGCTCGTTCCCGAAAAACGGGAAGAAGTAACCACAGAGGGCGGGCTGGATGTGGCGAGACATATAAAAAAGATCGGGGATATCACCCACAAGCTGCAGAAATCAGGGATACGGGTGAGCCTGTTCATCGATCCGGAGGAAAAGCAGCTCATCGCTTCCGCAAAAACAGGCGCGGAATTCATCGAGCTGCATACAGGGAGATACTGCGACGCCCGGAACGAAACGGCGGTGAAAAAGCAATTGGACGCCCTTGTAAGAGGGGCGGAAAAAGCCCGGGAGCTGGGTTTAAGGGTGAATGCAGGGCATGGACTCAATTACCGGAATGTCAAACCGGTTGCCGCCATAGAGGGTATCGAGGAATTGAATATAGGGCACAGCGTCATAAGCCATGCCATTTTTGTGGGGCTGGAACGGGCGGTAAAGGAAATGCTGGCGCTGATTCGGGAGGCGACATCGAGGTAAAAAATCAGGAGGAAGAACCCTTAAGAACTATAGAAAAAGGGCGGCTTTTGACACAAGCCGCCCTTTTTTGCACGACATCAATAACAGGATTTCAATACATAGGCCAGTCAGATACGCTGGTTTCCAGAGTAGCGCCGTCAATCCCGAACACCTGAATATTATTCTGCGCGCCATTGGTGACAAAAAGATAGGAACTGGCGCCAAATGTCCCCACGCATGAATCCCGGGCATCAGTGACATTTTCCGTTGCGCCAAGGGATTGATAAAGGGCTTTTGTGGATTGATTAAAGATATCGAGGCTCCTTGCGCCGGTAGTCTGATTAGCCCAGCAAAGATACGTTGCGCTGGCGTAATTCCAGGCGTAAATACCGCTTACCGCCTGGGAGGAAGCGGCTGTTCCAGCGAACCATGCCGCTGCAGCGTAACCTGTAAGGTCTCCCGCCGCGCCGCCGGTGAATTCATCAATGCCATCCACATTGGGAAGCGCGATCGAGGTTCGTGAAACATAAATGTTGTTGCCCACAACGCATACATCTCTTGCATGGGAATTCGCGCCGGAAAGATATGCCGTGGCTTCATACCCTGAGAGATCGGACTTGACATTGAAGAGTCCGGAACCCGTCTGGCACAAAAGCAGGGAGGGCGTTGAACCCCATAATACGCAACCGGCATTTCTGTGGCCGCCCGTGGAATCTATAAGAGAAGCGAGTTCCGCCCCGGATGAATTATATTTCACAACCAGGCGCCCGGCGCCATAGTCGCCACTCACATAGACATCCCCTGTTGCGGAATCGACAGCGATTCCCTGAAGGCCGCGCCCGGTTGGCCAGGTTACCTTGGCGCTGAGATCGGCGAACAGAGCGACGGTTGGCGTGGTGTAATTACCATTCGTAATCTTCAAAACCTTTCTGTCGTTAAAGGTTGAGACATATAGATTCCCATCGTGAAATGCGATGTTGCCTCCAGAGTTTCCATCTTCCGAGATGTCGATGGAATTCAGCCATGCCAGACTCTGGGCAAAGGCGCCAGCCGTAAGGCAGAAAATCATGATGCCCCATACCATAATTCTGCTTTTTATAATAATCATACCTCCTATAAATAAAGATTTTAAATTTATTTCATCGCAATGACTGCGAATTACTTCCAGTTCACGACCCTGCTTCTGACAATATCGCCGTCGCTGACCGTTCCGTTGGTTGGATCATACAGCTGAATGGTGGAAGGCCAACCGCCATCTACAACGTCGAAATCCTGATCCGGACTGAAGGAAAGAAGGACAAAGTTGTCTTTTACCCAGAGATTTTCAGGCGTTTCGGCAAATATGGTTGCATGAGTTGGGGGACTGGCGTCAATCATCAGATCGAGATAATCGGAGCCCCAATAATAAATAACCGTACCAACAGGGGGAGGACCCCAGCCGGTGTATTTAATGTTAAAGGCATCCTGGGGAATGGTGGTAATATAGGCTATAGGGGAAGTCAGCGGAATCAGGCGAAGAATAGGGGGATTGACAGGAGAGGATCCGCCACCACTTATTATGTCAGCGGGATTGACTGTAGGCTCTATGATAGACATGCAGGGGGGGTATTTATTGGTATCGACGCGATAGGCTTCCAGTGCGGTGATAACGGAGCGAATATCTGATTTGACGCGGCTGACTTTGGAGCGGACCTGGGCTTCGAGGAAGTTGGGGACCGCAATGGCAGCCAGAATGGCGATAATGGCGACGACGATAAGAAGTTCAATGAGCGTAAAGGCTTTTTTCTTCATATTAATATCACCTCCTTGTGAATATTTTTTGTCTTTGTTTTTCTACCTCATAAATTTGAAACGTTTCAAATTATTTAAGAATCCTTACCCTTGTCAACTGAAATTTGTATCCTTTTTCATTTTAATTATATGTTTTGCCCACCTTTATGACAACTTTAATTCGAAAAAAATTGGGGTCAGACTCTAACTTATTATAACGTATTCGTTTTTACGGGATTTGCTTCAGTTTATCCTTAAATTAGAGCTGCTCGGGCCGGATTCCTGCCATACTTTACATTTTTATCAGGTGGGGATAAAAAATCTATATAGGTTATATCATTGATATTTCGAAAGTTATACAAATATATTCAGCAATATTCAGTAGATTGACCCCAAACCTTCTATCCTGGGGGCCAACTGAATCTGCGCCCTCCCAGAAGGTGCAGATGGATATGAAATACCGCCTGTCCCGCATTCTGGTTACAGTTGAATACCAACCTGTATCCATCATCCGCCAATCCTTCCTTTTCTGCCAGGTTTCTGGCAACGAGGACCATCTTCCCCACGATCGCCGCATGTTTTTCCTCGAGATCATTCGTAGTGGGAATGTGTTCCCTGGGAATGATCAAGATATGAGTTGGCGCCTGGGGATTGATATCCCGAAACGCCAGGATGTCGTCGGATTCGTAAACCAGGGTGGATTTGATATCTCCCGATGCAATCCGGCAGAAAAGACAATCGCTGTTTCCCATGTACTTTTCCTCCTTTTTCCCAAGTATGGAGGGAAAGATATTTTCTCTTTACAATATCTCCCTCATGGTTTCATCATATATATTATATGAATATGCGTTATTTTTTATTTGCATCAAGTAAAATTGGCGCGACGGGGGGAAAATTGGATTTCCTGGCAACTGAAAATCTGAAAAAAGACCTGATTCAGGGCATTTCCCGTGGGGAAATCGAACAGGCGTCGTCTCTTACCCGAAATGCGGCGGATTCCGGAGCCTTGTCGCCGCAAATCCTGGGAAACGTGATGGGCAAGGCGTGCGCCTTTCTTTATGACAATTTCTTCGTTGATGGAGTAGAGCAATATTATAAAACCGTTTTCCCATACATTCAGGGGGATATCCTGGAATCCTTCAAGGTTGTCATGGAGGAGCGCTTCCGCCTCACCCATGAATGGATGAATAAATTATCCAATCTGTATGTGGAACGGATGGCAAGGGATATTCAGGACGCCATTCGAGCCAGGGAATACGATCTCGCAGGGCAGTTATGCCTCCATCTGGTAAGAGTAAAGGGAACCGGGGAACCCAATCTCGAGAGGGCGGCTCTTCTGGGCAACATATTTGGGACCCTGGAAAACATCCAGGATCAGGTGGAAGATGTCATGCAGCGGCTTTGTTCCCTTTTCCCGGAAAGGATCATGCAAACAATCCGCGTCAACCAGAAGGAACGGCTCGCGTTGATCTATAAATCTCAGATGGAGAACAGGGGTCAGGAATGGCAGCGGAATTTAACCATAGCGACCGCGGAAATAAAGAGATATTTGCCCTTATCTACGGTTGCGGGGGAACCTGATCCGTCCGATATTGAAAAATTCGACCTTCTGATTCGCTCCATTGTCCGGTGTTACTACATGCCGCCGTATGCGCTGGATGATATACTCAATCTCCTGGTGGAGTTGCGCCCCCATGAGGTATCAGCCGCCGGGGCCGCCTCGGGTATGGAATCCCGGCTTTACAATGCCCTGAATCCCACCCAGAAGAAGGTTGTGATCGAGGTATTGACCCTTCTTGGGAAAAACAGGTCGTTTGTAAAAGAAATCGTCAAATTTGGAAGGGCAAATCAAGGCGCGAGGCGTCAGCAGATCGCCATAGAGATTCTGGGCGGACTCAAAGCGGAAAAGGCGGCGGATTATCTTATAGAATGCCTGCAGGACAAAAAGGGGGCTTTGATGCGCCCTGTGGTGATTGACTCGCTGGGTTCCCTGGTACGGCAGGATGTCCGGGTAGTTCTTTTGGACCTTCTGAGAACAAAGATCCAGGCTAAATCCATAGGACCTCAAATTCGGGAGGAAATTTCCCATATTCTCCTCGCGCTTGCAAAAATCAGTCGCAATGTCAATCTATCAAAAGAGGAAAGAAACGCCCTGATCCGGGATGTGATTCAAATCCTGGATGACAAGGATTCGCGGATCAATCTGATATGCGCCGAGAACTTATTCCTGTCGCGGCAGGATGAAATCGAGAAAGATTTGCGCGCGTGGTGTGTGGAACGTCTTACCGAGGGGTTATGGTTACGGGATACGTCGCCGGATTTTGCCCAGGGGACTAGAGCCGGGGAATCGAGCCAGCGAACTTTGCTGGGGCAAAGGGAAACGATTGTTGACCTGATAAGTCAACTGGGACCTGAATTTCTTCCATCGGTGATAAAGGCGTCTGAAATCCGCATGATTCATTACGGAAGCGCTTACCTTGCCGTGGCGGAAATCATGTCCCGCATGGGCGATGAGCGGGCTGTTCCCCTATTGGACAAAATCCTTAACGTCACCATGACAACGGATGAAAACGAGATCGGGAAATACGAGAGGGAACATTACTGGGACAACGCCGGGGAGACGTTGCGTATTCTTGAAAAGGACAAGATCGTTCATGGTATCGTATATGCTCTGAATAAAATCGGGGGGGAAGCCGCTGATCGCGTTGTGGAGGGACTTTATCACAAGTTTCAATCCGGAGAGTATCCCATCCCTGGAAAGGAGACAGGCGATCTTGTTTTCAGGATCTATCAACGCATCGAAGAAGGTCGTGGGGAACAATCGGATAAGAATGTTTCCGGGAATGTCCAAATGACAATAACAAGGGAGATGATCGAGGAAGCGATCAAAATCCTGAAAAAGAGTTTTATATTCTCGAATTCGGAGAAACGGAGGATGCAAAAGGTCGGCGCGCTTCAGCTTCTGGGAAGCGCCAAAGACCCGGTTGCCCTCTGGGATATCATCCCCCAATTGGAAGATAAAGATTCCCTTGTCGCCGCTTCCGCCATGGCGGCGATTGTCGGTTACAACGCTCCGCCCATGGGCATGGAAAAACTGAGACGCTTCCTCCATGTACTGGTGAGTAGCTGGGAATCCGGTTCTTTCGATTTGAGACAGAAGATCGAGAAAATAATTTCCGGTCTCCAGCCTGAACGCGATGCCATGAAGGGAAAAATCAGGGAGGCGATCGAAACGGAGTCGGATCACAAGATCCGGTTCTACATGGAGAAATTGTTTGTCGATCATCTGGCTCCCAGGGGCAAAGACAAGGAAGAGGCGGAGGAAGAACAAATCGATAATGCGGAAACGAGCGAAACCGGAAAGGCCTCTACTGCGAACATAGCGGCGTGGGAAAGAAAACGGCTGTATCTGGAAGCGCGGCGGAAATGGATAGCCGGAGGAAAGGACGGAGACCCCCCGAACCCCGCTGATTTTTAGGAGGCGGACAGGACCGGATGCGGGAAGGGGGGAGGAGCGATATGTACAAAAAGATACTCGTCGTCATCCTTACAGTCAGCATAGCGCCGGCGCTGGTTGGAATCCTCCTGACATATTCCGGGAGTCTCATTGCTTTGGATGGCACAATCGGCAAATATCTGGAGGAGCGCGCCCAATTACTTTCAAAGAAAATCGAAGAAACCCTGAGTGGAAGGATCGCGTCTTTTCAGAATCTGACCCAGGACCCCACCATGGTTTATATTCTCCAGGAAATCCTTCATTCTGAGGAATCCCATGGAGAGAACAGCCTTAAACTGCGATCTTCCCTTTCAGAGCTGGGGGAAAAATACGACATCGATGAATGTTCCCTCGTTATCTCTTCTCCGAACGGGGCGCCCCTTGTTTCTACGACTAATGAAACGTTCCCATCTCTCGAGCGTTTTTCCTGGTGGAAAATAGTCCGTGAATCCAGCCCTTCCGAAGCGTTTGTGGCGGAGGAGCAGGCTTCCGAAGGTTCCCCCTCCCTTCTTATTTTGGCGATTCCCGTTATTGTGAAGGACGCCTCGACAAATCCGGATTATATCATTCTGTGCATGATGAAACTGGAAGATTTTCTGGAGAAGGCGTCCTTTATCCAAAGCGAGGAAAGGGGGGCGCCGGGGATTTTTTCCACGAGGGGACGTCTGCTCCTGAATGCGGAGAAGGAAAATCTGATACTTCCGATCCTTCAAACGCGCCACATGTTTCTCAAATCTCAAACCAGCACCTGGTTTCCCACTCAGGAAATAAACAACAAAAAACACATCGTCGCCTTTTGCACGGTCAAACTCCTGCGCAACATGCAGCGGGAGGGCAGAAGCAATTGCGAATGGTTCTCTTATATCGTCTTCGACGCCGGCGATGTGGCGGCGCTCATCAACCTTCTGATCTGGAGAATATCTTTACTGGGTTTGATGCTCGTGATCGTTCTGATCGCCCTGGGTTTGTATCTGTCGAGTCGAATCGTCAAGCCTATCAAACAGCTCCATCAGGGCATGCGCGACATCACCTCCGGCAAGCTGGAGAGCCGGGTGGAGATTCATACGGGGGACGAGCTGGAGGACCTGGCGCAAGGATTCAACGAGATGTCCCGCCGTTTAAAGGAGACATACGACGACCTTCAAAACAAGGTTTCCGAGTTGAATACCAAGGCGAACCAGATTTCCCTCATCCACGAGATCGCCCAGGCAATCAATTCCGCCCTGGACCTGGACAAAATCTTCACCATTCTTGCCGAAGAGATGAAAAAAATCGTCGATTACGAATATGCCGGCATAGCCCTGCTGGGCGAGAACAGAAAAGAAACCCAGTCGTTTCGGATTTTCCCCGGCTCCCCTGACAATCCATACAATTATACCCCCCTGCCGCTCCTGGGAAGCTTGCTTCGGAGAATTCTCGAAACTCCGAAACCTGTTATCAATAACGACCTTTCTTGTGAAGAGGCTGCGAACGAAGAGAAGGATTTATATCAACAAGGGATATTATCTTATATCATCCTTCCTCTTCTTTCTCCAGCCGGGGTAATCGGAGTCTTGACCTTGGGAAGCCGAACGAGGAATCGGTATGGAACAAGGGAAATCGACCTGCTCCACCATGTAGCTGAGGCGCTGTCAGTCGCCGTAGAGCACAGCAGGCTGTATGAAAGGGTCATGAGTTTCGCGGAGGAGCTTGAAGAAAAGGTAGAGGAACGCAGCCAGGCGCTGGAAGCGGCGAACCGAAAAATCATCTTAACGGAAAAATTCGCCGCAAGCGGTAAAATGGCGGCGGCTGTCGCTCATGAAATCAACAATCCCCTCGGCATCATAAAAAATTACCTGAAACTTTTCAACGACCAGTGGAGAAAGCACAGCGCCAGGCTGGAATCTCTGGGATTGAGTCTCAAACCGCTCGAGATCGTGAACGACGAGCTGGACCGCATAGCCCGCATTGTCCGCAATCTCCTGGATATTTTCAGGCCTTCTGAAGGCAAAAGAACTCCCACAGACGTCAACAAGGAAATCAATCGATTGCTCGAGATGATGAAGAAAAACCTGGAAAAAAAAGGCGTCACAATTCATCAGGACATGGAGGAAACGCTGCCTCATCCCAGATTATCTCCAGACCTTTTGCGACAGGTTTTGCTGAATATCATCGGAAACGCCGAAGAGGCGATCCCGGAAAAGGGAGAGATTCATATTCAGACGCGTTTTCTCGGAGCAGGAACCATCGGAAAGAAATATATAGAAATCGTGATCAAGGACACAGGATGCGGCATACCACCCGAGAACATGGCAAGAATCTTCGATCCATTTTTCTCCACAAAAAAAGAGGGAGAATCGACGGGACTGGGACTTTCCGTCACCTACAGCATCCTGAAAACCCTGGGAGGCGATATCACGATAGCGAGCGACCCGGGTTATGGAACCAGGGTGAGAATTATCCTCCCCTACTTCTCACCGGAAGAAACGATATCCGACGAACAAACAGAGAATAAAACGGTATAAGAATTGATTCAACTTACATTTTTTTCAATCCTGTGGCTCAGAATGTGATCTCCGTGATAAAAATTCAAATTCAAGGAAGAGGGGCAGATTTTCACCGCTTCCATGTAGAAATGAAAGCGTTCCATGCCCAGAATATGCGTTTTGGTAAGATCATAGGAGGTTTTCTTCAGGATATCCCTGCAGATATCCGGACTTAAATCAAGTTGCTTGCGCCCCTCCTGTACGATTTCTTCCGTGGCGCCCAAGCCCTGTATTTTGGCTTGCAGAAGGAGGCGATTCAGAGGCGGCCCCAACAATCCCTTCCTAACGGCCCATACCGCATGAACCAGGGGGGTATGCGTCCATTGTTCCCAGTTTTCGCCCAAATCAATGATCCGGGGGAATTGCGCGGTCACCTTCAGCGCCTGATCGCCCAATATGTGAAAGGCGTCATAATCGCTTTCAAAAAAAGGGTAATCCGGCGAAAGGGGATGAGAAGAGAGCACTTCCAGAGGCTGCATGCTCCACCTGATGCGAAACAGGGCGCGAATCAGGGCAATGGAATTGATGGAGCTTTGATCCACCAGGATGGTTTTGATATCTGCCGGCGCCACTTTGGAGAAAACCGTGGAGATTCCGGAAGACCCGAATGTGGAAACCGTGATTCCCGGGATAACGGATAATTCGGGATGGCGCAGAACCGTCACGAACGGGATCAGGGCGCAATCGAGCTGTTCATTGACCAGAAGGCTGGATAATTCCCGGGGAAAGGCTTCCGAGATATCCAACTCCGGCGCCAGTCTTTTGAGGAACCATACAAGCGGCTTGATATGAAAAAATGGCTGAACGCCGATTCTCAAGGGTACATTGCCGATATGGAAATCTTTGCTTGTCATAACAAAAAACCCGCATTGCAAAGCAATGATGATTCATGCATAAAGCGTAAATCAGGAACGATCCTGGGGATAAACGCGGATAACGCGCCCGCGCCGCAGTCTTTTTTCTCCGCCCTTTTGCTCGAAACTCAACTTCTGAATGAGGTAAAAGGAAGAGGCGCCGAAGAATCCGCCGAAAAAGGCGGGCAATATCCCACGATAATAAGGAAGCAGCGACTTGATGATCACAAACATCAACATAAAGAAAACAACATACATGATTCCCGTAACAGCGCACAATTTACCCTTTTGAGTGAAAAGAGGGATTTGGATATCCGCCAGAACGCGTCTCCCTTTGTCTATGGGCTGTTCCTTTTTGAGAAGCGCCCTGGTTGACAATGCACAGGAGGAACACTCCTCATCACACTTTAAAAGGGCTTTCTCCTCATCGATACACGCAAGGTAACAGCCCTCCTGAGTTCCCACAATCGTGGCTTCTTTCTCCATGACTTTACATCCTCATGTCAACAGCGTTGTCAATACGTTCATCAACATTAATCCTGATTTTGAATGGTTGCCTTTCAAACAGGATTTAATCTGAAATGCCCTTTTCAGGCGAAATATTGCAAGTGAAAAGTTGAAAAAAGTCTTGCAATCCCCCATGTTCAATACTTAATGAATAAGACAACTTAACTGATATAATACCAAAAGAGGGTTACAATTTATGGATAAAACAGGTGCAGAGATACTGGTTGAGGGTCTTGAAAAGGAAGGCGTCGATGTGATGTTTGGATATCCCGGGGGCGCAATACTCGATATCTGCGATTGCCTTTGTAAATCCAAAATCCGCTTCATATTGACCCGGCACGAACAGGGCGCAGCGCATGCAGCCGACGGATTTGCCCGCAGCACGGGCAGGGTGGGCGTCTGCATGGCGACATCGGGGCCTGGCGCCACAAACCTCGTTACCGGCATCGCCACAGCCTACATGGACTCCGTTCCCATGGTCGCCATAACGGGACAGGTGCCAACCTCCATGATCGGCAATGACGCCTTTCAGGAGGCTGATATGGTTGGGATTACGAGACCCATCACCAAATACAATTACCTTGTCAAGGACGTCATGGATTTACCGAGGATCATCAAGGAAGCCTTTTTCATCGCATCAACGGGCAGACCGGGCCCTGTGCTGATCGACATCCCCAAAGATATTCAGAGAGCCGTATATAAAAATTACTCCTACCCGGAAAAGATCGATATGAGGAGTTATAAACCGGTGTACGAGGGGCATCCCAACCAGATCGAGAAGGCGGCAAAGGCAATTGAAAAATCCAAGAAACCTCTTCTTTACTGCGGCGGCGGCGCCATCATTTCCGGCGCTCATGAAGAAATTCTCAAACTCGCCGAAAAATGCGATATCCCCGTAACAATGACCCTTTTAGGCTTGGGATGCTTCCCGGGAAACCATCCCCTTGCCCTTAACATGCTCGGGATGCACGGAACCCAATACGCCAACTTTGCCACCGCGGAAACTGACCTGATCATCGCCGTAGGCGCCCGATTCGACGACCGCGTCACCGGAAAAATCGATGAATTCGCGCCCAACGCCCAGGGGCGCGTCATCCATATCGACATCGATCCCAGCGCCATCTCCAAGAATATCCAGGTGTCGGTTCCCATTGTGGGCGACTGCAAAAAAGTTCTGAGCGATCTTTTGAAGGTCGTAAAACCTCTAAAACATCCGGAATGGGTGAAACAGATCAGGGAATGGAAGGAAAAATTCCCCCTCAAATACAAAAATGACGACGATCTCCTGAGACCTCAATACATAGTGGAAAAGATTTACGAGATCACCAAAGGCGATGCGATCATCGTTACAGAGGTGGGGCAGAACCAGATGTGGGCAGCGCATTATTACCAATATTCAAAACCCCGCACCTTTCTCTCATCAGGAGGGCTTGGCACCATGGGATACGGCTTCCCCGCAGCCATCGGCGCCAAAGTCGCCCATCCGGATAAACTTGTGATCGATGTCGCGGGCGACGGAAGCATCCAGATGAACATCCAGGAAATGGCGACCGCCGTGATCAACAACATCGATGTGAAAATCGTGATCCTGAACAACGCCTTCCTGGGAATGGTCCGGCAATGGCAGGAGCTCTTTTATCAACGCGAATACGCTTTTACAGACCTTGTACGATACATCGACAAGGATATCACGACCGAAGATATCAAGAAAGATCCCAGCCTGTTTCTCCCGAATTTCGTCAAACTGGCTGAGGCTTACGACGCCCTGGGGCTGCGCGTAACGAAGAAAGAAGAAGTGACGCCCGCTCTGGAAAAGGCGTTCTCCTCTCCTAAAGTCGCCATAGTCGAGTGCATCGTGGAACGCGAGGAAAACGTATTCCCCATGATACCAGGAGGCGCCAGCGTCAAACAAATGATTGGAGGAATGGCTTGATGCAACATATCATTACCGCTTTGGTTGAAAACCGCTTCGGAGTTCTGGCGAATATCTCGAGTCTCTTTTCCGCCAGAGGATTCAATATCGACAGCCTGGCTGTGGGAGAAACGCACGATCCCTCCATCAGCCGCATGACGATAGTCGTAACCGGCGACGATCGCATCATTCAGCAGGTTATGAAACAATTGAACAAGATGATCGATACCATCCGCGTGAGCGATCTCACGGAAGAAGCGCACGTGGAACGGGAATTGATGCTGATCAAGATGGGACATACCCCCAAAACCCGTGCGGAAATCGTGCAGCTTGTCGAGATATTCAAAGGACGGATCATTGATTTCAATCCGAGAGATTTGTCAGTGGAAATCGTCGGCTCCTCGGATAAAATTCTGGCGTTCATGGATATCATGAGATCGTTCGGAATCAAGGAAGTCGCCCGCACAGGACGCGTTGCCCTGCCAAGGGGTTAAAAAATATTTATCGGGAAAGGAGAATGAGCATGGTCAAGGTATATTACGATAAGGATGCGGATCTCAAGATTTTGAAAAACAAGACCGTTGCCATTGTAGGTTACGGGAGCCAGGGGCACGCCCAGGCGCAAAACCTGCGCGACAGCGGCGTAAATGTCATCGTTTCCGAACTCGAAGGCACGGACAATTACAAACTGGCAAAGGAACACGGCTTCGAGCCAATGAGCGCGGATGAGGCGGCGAAAAAGGCGGACATCATCCAGATGCTGGTTCCGGATGACGTGCAGGCGAAAATCTACCACGGCGCCATCAAGCAGCACATGAAAAAAGGAAAAGCCCTTGTATTTTCTCACGGTTTCAACATCCATTTCGGATGCATCGAACCGCCCAAAGAGGTTGACGTGTTCATGGTCGCGCCCAAAGGGCCCGGGCACCTTGTGAGAAGCGTGTTTGTGGAAGGCGGCGGAGTGCCCTGCCTGATCGCCATCCAGCAGGACCCCTCGAAGAACGCCAAAAAAATGGCGCTGGCTTACGCCAAAGGGATCGGCGGAACCCGCGCCGGCGTTCTGGATACCACATTCGCGGAAGAAACCGAGACCGATCTTTTCGGCGAACAGGTGGTTCTGTGCGGCGGGGTAACGCGGCTCGTTATGGCGGGTTTCGAAACCCTGGTCGAAGCGGGCTATCAACCCGAAATCGCCTATTTCGAGTGTCTGCACGAATTGAAACTCATCACAGACCTCATGTACAAGGGCGGGATCGCCTATATGCGTTATTCCATCAGCGATACGGCGGAATACGGCGATCTATCGCGCGGCGACCGGATTATCCCCGATGAAACGAAAAAGGAAATGCGGAAGATTCTGAAGGAGATTCAAACCGGGGAATTTGCCCGGGAATGGCTCCTGGAGAACATTGCCGGAAGGCCCAAGTTCAAGGCGCTGCGCAAAAAGGGGCTGGCGCATCCCATCGAGGAAATCGGCAAGAAACTCCGCGACATGATGAGCTGGCTGAAGAAGTAACTAATATCCATTCAGGTAATGAAAAACGCCGGAAAGGGTTGATCCCATTCCGGCGTTTTTTATTATCATAACGGATCATCCGCCGAAGAGGAGTTGGGCGAAGAGCCCGGTTCCGAACAGGGCAAGAAAGGTCCCGATGATATTTCCAACAACAGCCATGAGCAGTCCCACAACGGCAAGGTTGGGTTGATACGCAGCAGCGACGACCGGCGCGCTGACTGTGCCGCCGATATTCGCCTGGCTGGCTGTGGCTGCGAAAAACATGGGGGCGCGCAAAAGCCGCGCTCCGATAATCAGAAATACGGCGTGAACGCCTATCCAGATCACGCCCATCACCAGGTACAGGGGAAAGTTGCCAATGGCGTTCAGGTTCGCCTTTGCCCCGATGCGCGCCAGAACCAGGTACAGAAGGGCGTATCCCACGCGCGAGGCGCCGTAATCTTCCAGATTTCGCGCCCGGGTAAAGGAAAGTCCGATCCCGACAAGGGTAACGAGAATTATCAGAATCGTATAACTTCCGACAACAGAAAGGATCGTTTTACTTGTGATGATCGCTTTCAAACCGGATTCCGCCTTGACGCTTATATAACTGCATAACAAAGTGACAAAAAGGCTGAGCGCCAGCATATAAAGAAACTTGTCCGTTTTCAGGCGTTTGGATCCTTTTTCCTGAATATCCTTCATCCTGAGATTCACCTCTTCGATCATCCGCGTGTCCGCTTTATTCCAGGCGTCGAATTTCTTTTGAAAAGAAGAAAGGGCGATCACGATCGCCATCCAGCCATAAGCCACGATCACATCCACGGCAATCATGGCGGAATAGATTTCACTCTCGATCGCTGTTTGAGGTTTGCTTGCAACGCTTTCCCAAACCGCAGCCATGTTGGCGTTGCCGCCGATCCACGAACCGGAAAGAGCCGCCACGCCCTTCCATAAAACCGGCGCATGGCTTTCCGGAAGCAGGTTCATCATGAAAAAGGGTTTCAGGGCGAGCATACCCAATACGCCTCCCAGGACAATTCCAACAGAACCGAAAAGCATCATACCGAGGGCGCGGGGGCCAAGCTTGATGATATCGGGAATGCTGACGGAAATAAAGAGAAGAAACAGACTTGCGGGAAGGGCAAAATCGGTCAAAAGGGAATATACCGGGGACTTTTTGGGGAAGATTCCAATCGTAGCAAAAACCATGGGGATAAAATACACCCAGAATACGCAAGGGAGCACATTGAATATGCGTTTAATCCCTTTTATCTCCGCGGCAAAATAAATTCCCGCAACGATCATCACGAGGAGCGTAAAAACTCCCATGGGATTCGATTCAAGGTAACTGTTGATCATGATTTATCCTTTTGGCGTTTGTCAATTTCACGGGAGCCGAAACTGGTTCCAACGGAAACTGCGGAACGGATCAGGGGATGATCCAGGGGAACGCGTTTTAAACCTTTTGTTGCCTGAGATATGGGAACGGAGACAAAGTCGTTGCCCTGGATCGCCGCCATTTCTCCGAAACGTCCCTCCATCACCAGATCGACCGCCTTTACAGCAAATTGCGTGGCAAGAATGCGATCGAACGCCGTGGGAGGTCCGCCTCTTTGCAGATGCCCCAGAATCACGGGTCTTGTTTCAATTCCGGTTTCCTTTTCGATCAAGCTGGAGAGATAACGCGCAATTTCCTTTTGGGGGGCGTTCTTGTCATTTGGTTTCACCCCTTCCGCAACAACCACGATGCTGAACCTTTTTCCTTTTCTGCTGCGCTCCAGCGCGCAATCGAATATCGCCTGTTCCTCATAAGGCGTCTCCGGGATCAGGATGACATCGCCTCCTCCGGCAACGCCCGCAACGAGGGCGAGCCACCCCACATCCCGCCCCATGACCTCTACAACAAGCGCCCGGTGATGGGACATGGCTGTGGAATGAAGGTTGTCGATCGCCTCCATGATGATGGTCACCGCGCTGTTGAAGCCAAAGGTGACATCGGTTTCCATCAGATCATTATCTATGGTTTTGGGAATTCCGACTACGGGGAATCCGTGAGTATGAAGTTTCTGAGCCATGCGCTGGGTGCCATCGCCTCCGGTACAGATCAGGGCGTCGATTTTCATGGAAGAGAACGCCTCTTCGAAAATGGAGTAGTCGCCTTCCTTCGTACCGGCTGCTTCAAAGACATCGCCGCGAGCGGTTCCGAGGATCGTGCCGCCAACAGCGAGGATTCCGGAGGCGTCACGATTGGTGAGAATCTTTCCGCGTTCATCCCCTTTGTACGTCACCATACCTACAAAGCCGTCGCGTATTCCGAAAACCTCGACGCCATAATCATTCTGAGCGGTTTTGACTACCCCCCTGATGACGGCGTTAAGGCCGGGACAATCGCCGCCAGCGGTGACAATTCCGATGCGTTGAATTCGTCTTTTCAACTTTTCCCCCTTTGGATAAAATGTAAAATAAATATGAAGATCCCGTTCAAAAGGTCAACCCTTTTTCCATATAAAAAGCATCCAGCGGGCGCATCTGTCTGCATTTTCTTATTGCCATAAATATTTATTATAAATATAAAAATTTCATTAAAAGGTGAAGATATGAAACAGAAAAGTTTCCATGATCGCATGAAAAAAGAAGACGAGCGTCTTCGCAAAAAGGAAAAAACCATTACCCTGGCAAAGAAGATGTACGCCCGCTTCGGGAACAAGGTGCTGACGTACATGATCAATTATTCCCTTACGGAAAACGGCATGGCTACGTTGTTCAAACTCCTGCATCTGCCCTTGTCGGAAACCTGTAAAGAGGAGGATCAGCATCTGGCGGTAGTGGAATGGCTGAACAAGAACGGCGAACGCAGTTTCCTGGAGACGCATCGCATGGAAAAATTTGACAGTGATTTCGATTACGACATTGCGCCTGTGATAACGGAAGATGCGAAAAAGCCCTTGTATGCGCCGATTGAAACCACGAAAAAAGAAGAGGGACTGCCAAAGCCCGCCCAGGAAAAACCGCCAGTCATGCCACAAAAACCGATCGCCTCGCCCATTGTCACGCCCGCCATTCCGTTAACCGCTTCATCCTTCCCAAAACAACCGGCGACTTTCCCGCAGGACAAGAAAGGGAACACAGGGGAGCGGAGAAGCGGGAAGGAGCGGCGGCATAAACCCGATCGCCGGGCGGATGTGGAGCTGATCTTCAAAAACAAGCGTTTCGGGGGAGAACGCCGCAGCGGCGAAGACCGCCGCAAAAACTGGAAACCCACCGAGTAAAGAATTCCAAGGAAATTCCAGGAATTCATGAAGGGGAAAGATCATCCCTTTTTGCCGTATTTTTTTTCGAGATTCTCTAAGGTGGAGGCATCATTGGATTCCGGGGATTGCCTTTCCAATTCCGGGGGAAGATCGGGTTCTTTATCCTTTTTTTTCGGGGCGTAAAAAAGAAAATAAATCAATAATCCCAGGGAAACTGATAGCCCTAAAAATATAAAACTCGAAAACCAGGAAATAACCGGCATGATTTTACCTCACAAGGTATCCACCCTCCTTCGCTGAAGCTACGGAGGGCAAGACATCAAATATCAGATTCTGAATTTAATAGAATCAATTTGTTTTCGGTGAATACTGTTGGTCATCCACAGCCACGATGCAGATTCCGCTTTCCTCGGCGAGTTGGATGGATTCCTCCATCTGGAAGAAGAGCATCTCCCCTGCCGTCATGGCAAGCGCGGCGCCGCCCACGGATTTGATTTTCTGGATGGTAGTGAGTCCGATGGCGGGAATGTCGAAGCGGAAGTCCTGCTGCGTACGGCTCACCTTGATCGTGATGGAATCCTTGATATGAAGTTGCCCCACGCGTTCCAATACGCCGTTCGTGCCTTCGATCGCCTCAACGGCAATGACCGCCTTGCGGCGATCGACGACGATGGTTTGTCCGATTTCCGCATCGGCGAGCCATTTGGCGATGGGGTAACCGAAGCGGATGGCTTCTTCTTCATCATTCATAAGGCTGCGCTTCCGTGTGAGAAATCCTGGTTTGGGGATGTATTGTTGAAGATAGGGGCGCGTATCCAGGATTTCAATTCCTTCCTGAGCGAGTTCCTGTTCAACGGCTTTGAAAATGCTTTTTGGCTTGAAATCGGGAAGATTCATCATCACGAGGATGCTTCTGAGGTCGTAATTCAGGGGATTGAGTGAGAGTTTCTGATTGATGCGTCCGATCATCGCCACATGGTTGATGCCTTCTGATTTGCAGATTTTGATCATGCGGCTGAAGCGTCCGAGTTTGAACCAGTGGATGGCGTCGGCGAACTGTTCGATATCGGGCGATGTGATATCCTCGATTCCGAGGATGGTGACATGGCGCCCCAGGGCGCGAGCGCCTTGAGCCACATACATGGGGGGTTTGCCTTCCCCTGCGATGATTCCGATTTTATCCGGCGGCATGATGATCTCCCTTTGACGTTTCAAGATGTGACAAACGGCTATTTCCCTAATGGAGCGAAGGCGAAAGATATTTCAGCTTCCGCTGCGACCTGTCCATTGACCGAAGCAACGCCCTTCACCTTGCCAAAGCTGCTTTTGATCCTGATGACGGTGAGTTCAAGATCAAGGCGGTCTCCCGGAACGACCGGTTTACGGAACTTGGCGTTTTCAATACCCATGAAGTAAGCGATGCGCCCCTGGTTTTCCGGTTTTGCGAGAATGTAAACCGCGCCCAGTTGAGCCAGCGCCTCAACGATCAACACCCCCGGCATAATGGGTTTTCCGGGAAAATGACCCTGAAAAAAATGTTCATTCGCGGATAGATTCTTGTAACCTCTGATAATGGCGTCATCCTTTATCTCCAGCACCCTGTCAACAAGTAAAAAGGGATAGCGATGGGGAATGATTTCCTGAATCTGTTCCATATCCAGGGGGGGGGCGTAAATTTTCGGTTCACTCATAACTATTCATCTCCATAATCCATTTTTTGACAAACAGGGCATGAGAAAAATGCCCGCTTTTTTTAGCCGTGACATGGGCGCGTACCGGAGCGCCCAGGAGATACAGATCGCCGATGACGTCCATGATTTTGTGCCGTACCGGTTCATCGGGAAAACGGAGCGTACCGCGGAGGAGCCCCTGTTCTCCAAAAACCAGTGCGGAATTTTCATCTGCGCCTTTCAAAAGACCGTTTCGGATCATGAGTTCCACATCGTTTTCAAAACAAAATGTTCGCGCCGGGGCGATTTCCTCCAGGAAAGACTCCGGCGTAACCTCGAGGGAGAAGGATTGATTCCCGACCACAGGGTTGGGATAGGACGCAAAGAAAGTGACGCGGAAAGAATCGGAGGGAAAGGCGGTGAGTTCGATATCATCCTTTTTATAAACGAGCGGTTTGTCCAGAGCCATGACCTTTTCGGGCGCGTCCTGATCCTGCACGCCCGCTTCCTGGATAAGGGAAACGATGAAGGAAGCACTGCCATCCTCGAAAGGCGGTTCCACGTTATCCAGTTCCACGATCAGGTTGTGGACGCCAAAGGCGTGAAAGCAAGCCAAGAGATGTTCGATCAATTGAACAAAGGCGCCGTTTTCAGTGGAAACGCAGCTGCACATGAAGGGCATCTCGCGGAAGAAATCGATCTGCGCGGGGATAACGGGATTGCCGGGGAGATCGACTCTTCTGAAAAGGACGCCGGAATCCGGAGGAGCGGGCAGAAAAGCGAGATGGGTATCTTTTCCCGTGTGCAATCCTTTTGATTTATATTCCACTTTCTTTTTGATCGTTCTTTGCATCAGGTTTCTTTTTTCAATCCAAAACCCGGTCGTTCACCTCAAATAATTAATGTTGTTTACATATTTGTTTCGGAAGTCCTTCTGTCAATACTTTTTTCTCCGAGGCGGAGCATGGGGAGTTCCTTTTTTACACTTATTACAGAGTCTGACCCCAATGTTAAGGAGAAAATAGAGTTGACAAAAATCAAAAACAAAATGAGAAAAGTATTACAATAATTATGGAGCAAGGCATGATACCAAATCGCAGTCCTTTATCTTTTTTAGTTCTTGGCATTGGCGATTTTTTTTCGAAATTATATTATCATACGCATTTTATCATTTATGCGGATGAAAACCCGGTATTGGTGGATTGTCCCGATCCGCTTCCCAAGGCGCTCTACGAGGCGTCTCAAAAATCCGGGATCGAAATCAGCCTGGACGATATCGACCATGTGATTCTCACCCATTTGCACGGGGATCATTCAAACGGTCTCGAGAGCCTGGGATTCTATAATTATTTCGTGCTAAAAAGAAAACCCGTGATTCATACCATCCCCGAGGTAAAAGAGGCGATGTGGGTTAACAAGCTGAAAGCCTCGATGTCGCCGATAACAAACGATAAGTTCGAGAAAACCGGGGAATTTCAGCTGGGGGACTTTTTCCGCCTTAAAATGCTTCCTCCCGGGAAAACTTCCACGATAAAGGGCATGAAAATCCGGATTCGTTATACAAGGCATTATATTCCCTGTTTCGGATTCAAGGTTCATTACAAGGGACGCTGCCTGGGGTACAGCTCGGATACGGTTTTCGATCCGGAGCATATCGGATTTTTAAGCGATTGCGACCTGATCCTTCACGAGACGAATCATGGAGGACACACAAAATATGAGATGTTGGAATCTCTTCCCCCATCCATCAGGAAAAAAATCCGGCTGATCCACATATATGACGAATTCGACGTGAAGAAGACCTGTATGCCTGTAGTGGAGCAAGGGAAATTATACCATGTCTGAGAAAAACGCCAACGGGCGGAATCTGTGCATTTTCGGGGGGACATTCGATCCTCCTCATATCAGCCATACTCTGGGATGTTTATACGCCCTGGAGACATGCGGGATTGATCGAATCCTTGTAATTCCGTGTCATCATCATCCGCTGGGAAAGAACGCCACGCCCTTTCATCATCGTGCGGCAATGTGCCGCCTGGCAATGGAGAATCTTTTTTCAAAGGTCGAGGTTTCGGAAATGGAATCGGAACGTCCGGGGCCCAGTTATACAATAGATACATTGAAGATCATCCGGGAGAAGAATCCCATGGACAATCTTCACATCATGATCGGTTCGGATATTTTGAAGGAAACAAGGCTCTGGAAATCGTTCGATGAGATAGAGCGGATGGCGCAATTCATCATCCTCCCCCGGCCTGTTTTTGACAGGAAAGAACCCGGGGAAAGGGAGGAATTCACGCTACCGGATATCAGCAGCACGCGGATCAGGGAGATATTGAAGGAAGGCGGGGATGCGTCCCGGTTTCTTTCCGTGAGGGTACTGGAATATATCAGGGAGCATCATCTGTATATGTGAAGCGGCGCCTCAATGCAATCGGGGGTCAATCCCTATAAAAATCCAGGTATTTTACGGAAATATTATGCTAAAGCATAGATACAGCGCTTCCCATCATTACAGATATCCTTATCATTATAATGGATTTTTATAGAGAATGACCCCATAATGCAACCAATTTGCCAAACTACTGTAAATTCAAAATGCAAAAACAGGGTAATAAAATTAATAGATACTTAAAACATTCAAGAGCTCGGTAAGCCGGAGGATCATGAAGTCGGGTTGAATGTCGAATTCCCCGGGAATGGAGTGATTCTGAGGATTGAACCATACTGCGCGCCCCGCTCCCGCCATGATGGCGCCGACAATATCATCCTTGAAATTGTCTCCTATACAGGTGATATCGCGGGGATGGACTCCTGATTTTTCAAACGCCATTTCAAAAAAGGCGTGCGAGGGTTTGCTGCATTTCGCATCGTCAACCGTCACCATGAAATCGACATAATCCTTCAACTGGGAGCAGTCCAGTTTCCACTTCTGGACATCGAGCGAGCCGTTTGTGATGACGCCGATGGTAAAAACAGGGCGCAGGGCGCCGAGCGCTTCTATGGCGCCCTCCACGAGACATATCCTTCCCCTGTAAAGGGCGAGATATTCCTCACTGAGCATATGGGGAGAGAGATGATCGATACGGGAGGATTTCAGTGATCGGGCGAATCTTTGTATGCGCATTTCATCGAGGCTGACCAGTTTATTGGCATAGTCATTCCACGCCTCCTGGTTGAAATAGTGATAATAGCGGTAAAACGTCAGAAAATCGATTTCATGGTGAACGCAAATATCCTCGATTGCGGATTTTTGCGCCTTCTGGTGATCCCAGAGGGTGTCATCCAGATCGAACAGCAGGGCTTTTTTCTTTTGACGTTTCACGGAATAAACCATATTTCCTGTTGACTCTTTGCGAAAACTTTAAGAAATCCAATAAGGATTTCTTTTGAAATTTTGCAACATTATTTCCTTAAATAAACAGGAGTTCTATGAGAAAAGAGAAAAAAATCAAGAGTCAAAAACAAGAAAAAAAGACGATGTACGTCATCGGGGCTGTGATTGCGGTCTTCCTGGTAACGATTTTGTTTCTGAATACGCGCCAGGTTTTCAAGAAAATCGAGGCGCGGGATTGCGTGAAATCCATGATCCTGATGCAGGAAGGCATGCTGCAACTGCAAAAGGAATTGCCCCTGCAGATTCCTTCCGACATCCTTTTTGACGATCTGGCGAACATCCTGGCATACTATTATCATTTTGGTCCGGTTGTTTTGACAAATCCGACGACCGGCACGCTTCAGCTCAAGCCCGTGGAAGAATTGAAGAATCTTCCCCTGGTAGAACGAAAAGACAGGTATATACTGGACATCCCGAAATGTCCTTCCAAGGGAAAATACGCGCTTATCCCGAGCAAGGAGAAGCCGGGGCTGTTCGATATCTTGTGTTCGGTACATGGGACTGTTTTCTTTTCCGAAAAGGAAAACAGGTATCTTTTCACCGGAGACCTGGATGCTTTGAATCCGAGAGATACCGCCCTGGGAAAAGAGTCTGACGTATATTTCGGCCCGGAAGAATCCACAAAGGATTTCGTGACCATCGTACCTTACGTTCAAGATGCGGCGAAACCAAAACAAGGGCAAAACCGGGAGACTGCGGATTAAGGAACGATGAGCCGCTATGGCGCAGAGCCCAAGCAATGAATAAAGCCTTTAAACCATGAAAAGAATCCTCCTGATAGTCCCCCCCACGGGGAAATATATTCGGGAAGACCGATGTCAGACGCCGATTGAAAAACTCAAAACCGTGGCGCTGAGGCCCCCGATAGACCTCATGTACGCTGCCGCCGGATTCGAGTCGGCGGGATGTCTTTGCAGGCTTACCGATTTTCCCGCGGAAAGAAAAAACTGGAATGATCTGAAAAACATACTCAGGGAATTCTCCCCGGATATTCTGGTAATCAGCATTACAACCCCATCGCTTGCCCGGGATGTCGAGGCTGCCGCGATCGCCAAGGATATAAAGCGTGAAATCATCACGATTGCCAAGGGGGCGCATTTCAACACGCTGGATGTGGAATCCCTGGAGCTATACCCGATGCTGGATTGCGTTCTACGCGGCGAATATGAATTAACATGCGGGGAAATCGGGGAAGGGCGTCCGTTTGGAGAGATCAAAGGCGTCAGTTATCGAAAAAAGGATGGGGAGATCATCCGCAATCCGGATCGACCCTTCTGCGACGATCTGGACATCATTCCTTTTCCATCCAGGAGTATTGTTAAAAACGAGATATATATCAGACCTGACACGGGCGAAACCCAGACCACAGTGGTCACCAACCGGGGATGTCCTTATCATTGCATATTCTGCCTTTCCAACCAGGTTGCCGGAAGCCGTAACCGCGTTCGTTCCCACGAAAACATCCTGGCGGAGATCGAGGAATGCATCGAGAAATTCAATATCAGAAATTTTCTGTTCCGCTCGGATCTGTTCACGGCGAATAAAAAATGGGTCATGGAACTGTGCGGGAAAATCGTGAAAAACAGGTTCAAAATTTCCTGGGCGTGCAACAGCCGCGTGGATACTATTGACGCCGAGCTTTTGAGCGCCATGAAATCCGCGGGATGCTGGTTGATCGCTTATGGAGTGGAGAGCGCAGATCAGGAGATTCTCGACAAAATGAACAAGAAGATCAAGCTGGAGGATACATATAAAGCGCTTCGTCTCACGCGGGAATCCGGGATCAAATCCAGCATATATTTTCTCTTTGGCATGCCGTGGGATTCAGAGGAGACGTTTCAGAAGAATCTTCGCGCGGCAAAGGCGCTCGATCCGGATTTTCTGGAGATATTCTATGTTTATCCTTTTCCGGGCGCCCCTCTTTATGATCTGGCGGTGCGGGAAGGGCTTCTCAAAGAAGGGGAAATTCCCGCAAACGCCTATGATTCCCCCGCGATGCCGACTCTGCATTTGACAAGGGAGGAACTGTCGCGCTGGAGGCGGCGTTTTTTAAGGAAATTTTACCTGCGCCCGCGATTCATATATCGCACGCTTGCCCGTATTCGCTCCCCGCGCGTGCTCTGGAATTACATCCGTTACGGGATGGCGCAGATGGTGGATTTGTTTTTCGGTTCTTCCTGAGGAAAGGCTTTCCCCGCATTGCCCGAGACGTTTTCTTATTGCCCATAAGCCAGGGTTTTATATATCGTAACTATACCGAGGATGTTGGTAAAACGGTATCCAACATGATCAATGACGGAGATATTTCCATTCTCGGCAGCCGCTTTCACGCTGGCGTCTCCAAAGCTAAAAAGACTTAGGATGCCCACGCTTTTCGCCTCGCCTTTCTTTTTTCCGATGGTTGTGTCGTTAAACTCAATATCAATAGGCGCTTCAATATTGGTAAAAACGGCTGCCGTGGGCGGAACAACCGGCGCCCGGAAATTAAATGAACATCCGCTCAAAAAAAACAGGTTTATACATAGAAATGCGAAAAATAAGGATTTCATTCACATCCTCCTTATGGAAAAAGGCGCATTTTATAGTCTCTTTCAACGCTTAATAACCATGAACATTAACCTGAAATTCGGCATAAACTCCCAAGACGTTTAAAAATTCGTAATCAGCATAAGTGACAGTCTGAATGCCTCCCTTGGCAGCGATTTCGGGTATGTCCGCCTCTCCCCATGCCACATTGATTCCCGTGAGGAGAAACTCGTGAAAGTAATAGGTCTTTTTCATGGATGTTTTCATGACATTGGCGCCTGTATCTGTTTTATGGAAATCCGTCATCAGCGGCGCCTTGAATTTTGTGAAAAGAAATCCCATCGGAGGACGAACAGGCGTCTCGTACGTAACGCATCCGGAGGTAATCAAAAGGAGAATAAAACCCAATACGATTAATTTAATCCTGATCATAATGCCCGAATTCCCTCCCGGTCAATTTCCGTAAACGATTGTCGTGAATCTCTGGTAGATTCCCAGGATGTTAAAATACTCATAATCCGCATGGTCAATGGCATTCACGCCTCCATTCTGAGAAGCCGCTTTAATACTGCAATCCCCGAATGCGATTAATCCCAGTATCGAGATGGAATTAGAAGTTCCGGTCTTCATTCCAATTTCTGTTTTTTCGATATTAATATCCATAGGGGCTTTGGAATTTTGAAAAATGAGACCGCTTGGCGGAATGACCGGAGCGCTGTAGGTCATACAACCGGTCAACGCCAATGATAAAATCACAAGAGAGATCCCAATTAAAGGTTTCATTAATCGACGCCTCCTCTCAATAACTGTTAAAAAATCGAATCTGATGATGCGCCGAAGGCGATAATGCGTCAAGCTCATTTTCTTAAATTGTGATCTTTTTTTATATCGTCCCTTTCCTCACTCGCTCTTTTGGGAAAATCAATTCCGAACAGGGCGGATATCGGCTTTCCAATTATAATTCAAGGTATAAAACGTTTGACAGTCTTCTTCCCGGATTGGTAAAACCCGATACATTAATTTGAGAACAGGCGTGGCGTATGCAAAATCCGCAATACATATTGATGTTGCCCGTGTTGCTTTTTTCGCTTTCGTTTCATGAATTTGCTCATGCTTTGGCGGCGTGGTGGGCGGGTGACGATACGGCGGCGCGGATGGGGCGTTTGACGATGAATCCGATCAGCCACATCGATCCGATCGGAACGATCGTAGTCCCCGCGATCTGTCTGTTTCAATCCATGGCGGGAGGGGGGGGATTCTTTTTCGGTTGGGCGAAACCGGTTCCCGTGAATCCGGGGCGATTCCGAAAAACAATATGGGACGTTTACGTGAGTTTTGCGGGTCCGGCGTCGAACTTCATCCTGGTCGTCATTTTCGCCGTAATCGTAAAGATTCTGTATAAAACCGAGATTCTGTATTCCTCCCGCTTTTCCCGTGAAGTACAGGATATGATCTATCAACTGGCATTCAGTTTCATATCGTTGAATGCGCTTCTTGGGCTTTTCAACCTGTTGCCCATCCCTCCCCTGGATGGCTCTCATATCTTTTATCATTTTCTGGTTCGTCCCCATTCCCGCGATCATGTCCTGTTCAAGATATTCGAGATAATGGAAAGATACGGATTTATCCTGCTGATGGCGTTGATCTTCGCCGTTCCGGTTGAAATCAATCCATTTTATTTGATTTTCAACTTATCCATGAGAATTGTTACATGGTTCATCATATTATAATCAAAGGGAGGAAACATGGGCAAAAAGCGTATTTTATCGGGTATTCGTCCTACGGGGCGTTTGCACCTGGGCAACTACGTGGGGGCGCTCCAGAACTGGGTAAAACTCCAGGAAGAATATCAATGTTTTTACATGGTGGCGGATTGGCACGCCCTGACTTCTGATTACGAGAACACATCCGATATAAAGTCAAACATCGACGCCATGTATCTGGATTGGCTCGCTGCGGGACTCGATCCCGATCAAAGCGTGCTTTTCATTCAATCCAAGGTGAAGCAGCATGCGGAGTTGTTCCTGCTTCTGAGCATGTTCGCGCCCCTTCCCTGGTTAGAGCGTTGCCCGACTTACAAGGAAGCCCTGCAGCAGATCACGGACAAGGATTTGAGAACTTATGGATTTCTGGGTTATCCCATACTCCAGGCAGCCGACATCCTTATCTACAAAGCGGACGCCGTGCCGGTAGGGGAAGATCAGCTCCCGCACCTGGAACTGACGCGCGAGATCGCCCGGAAGGTGAATTTCCTGTATGAAAAGGTGTTCGTGGAACCCAAAGAAATCCTGTCCACCGTGCCAAAGCTCTTAGGAACCGACGGCAGAAAAATGAGCAAATCGTACGAGAATTGCATCTACCTTTCCGACAACGAAAAAACCGTCAATGAAAAGACGCGTGAAATGGTTACGGATCCGGCGCGAGTGAAACGAACCGATAAAGGACATCCGGAGGTATGCAGCGTGTTCGATTACCAGAAGGTTTTCACTCCGGATCGGATACAGGAAATAGCGGACGGATGCCGTCAGGCTACGCTGGGATGCGTGGATTGTAAAAAGACGCTGGCGAAATCCCTGAACGCGCTGCTCGATCCCATGCGGAAACGCAGGGAGGAAATCCTGGCAAAACCGGATTATATACAGGATGTCATCCGTGAAGGGAACAAGCGCGCTGCCATCGAGGCGGAAAAAACCATGGTCGAGGCGCGCCGGATTCTGAAAATGGTGGAATAATGACCTATCGCATAAAAATACAAGTTTTCGATGGCCCTTTTGACCTCCTGCTCCATCTGATCAAGATCAACGAGATGGATATTCACGATCTTCCCTTGGCGGAGGTCGCGAATCAATACCTGGAATACATCCAGCTGATGAAGGATTTGGATCTGGAGATAGCGGGCGAGTTTCTCGTGATGGCGGCGACCCTGATCAATATCAAGGCGCGGAGCCTGTTGCCGCCTCGGGAGGATGAAAGCGATGAAGAGGAGATTGACGAGATCCTATCCGCAAAGGAATTGATGCGGCAGCTGATAGAATACCGAAAATTCAAGGAGCTGGCGTCCACGCTGAAAGAGAGGGAGCAGGAATTTTCCCGGATATTTTTCCGCCCCAACATCGTCCCGATTCTTCCCGGCATCGAGAAATCCGAAGAGGCGCCTTTCCGGGAGGATATCCAGAACCTTTTCAGCGCCTTTTCCCGGATTCTGAAATTCATCGAGGCAAAAGGCTTCCACGAGGTTTCTGATGAACAATTCACCGTGGAGGAGAAAATCGCTTATCTGCGATCTCTTCTCAATATGCAGCAAGTCGTCGATATCATCGAGATATTCAAGCGATGCGTGAATAAATCGGAAATGATAGCCGTGTTTCTTGCCACTCTGGAGCTGTGCCGTCTTCAGGAAATCGCCCTGAAACAATCCGGGCTGTTCGAGCCCATCCATATCACGCTCCGGAGGGAAGAGCCGAAAAACAACGAAAATCCTTGAAAACCGCTTTGGTTTTATCCATGATACCCTGTATTTCATCAACAAGGGAAAAGGAGCGTTCCATGAAAATATATCGATCCTGTCTTTTTCTCATACTTGCCATGATTTTATATGGATGTACAAAGCCCCCTATCATCGTACCCGAATTCAATACAGCGACCGAACAATATGTATTCGCAAAAAATCTGGAAGACCAGACGATCCTGGTGAATCCGAAAGGCAAGGAACGCAAAATCCGGGAGGAGTCGATTCTCATGGCGTATCAATCGGTGATCGACCGGTTTCCGGAGGATCAGAAGGTGACGCCGCTTGCCTGGGTGGAGTTGGGAGATGCGTTCTTTGCGCGCAACGACATGGACAGGTCGATTTTTTATTATGAGACCGCGCTTCAGAAATACCCCCACCAGGATGACATTGTATGCAAATCCCTCTTCGGCTCGGCGCGGGCTTACGACCGCTTGAAGGAGTATGACAAGGCGATCGATTACTACAAACGATGCTTCCAGCGATTTGAAAACGACAAAAGGCCTTTTCTCGCCACTGTAGGGCAACAGGCTCGCATCAACTACAGCCGCATCCGCGTCAAATAATAGGGGACATGTTCCATGAAAATATTCCGCCTGTTATTATTCCTTATTCTATTATCAACTTTGCGGAACGCATATCCACAGGATTCGTTTTTATTTCCGCATCCGGTTACGAAGGAACGGACGTCCCTGGAGCGTTTTAAAAACGACCCCCTTGCCGTGAAGGCGACCAATCCCGTATTCGATGAATTTCCCGATTCCTCCCTGGTGGATTTCAGCTATCTCCTCGATCCGCCTGCGGGAAAATGCGGCTTTGTGATTGCAGGGGAGGACGGTCATTTCCATTTCGAAAAAAACGGCAGGCGCATCCGGTTCTGGGGCGTCACGGTCGCCTCTTCCCACATCGATATCCCAAAGGAACGCATACGATCCGCAGTGGACGCCATGGCGCGGGCGGGATGCAATATCCTGAGGCTCCATGAAATCGACAACCGCGGCGGGGAAAAATTCAACCTGGTTCGACGCAATATCATCGATGAAGCCTATCCCCATAACAACGACTCCCGCCATTTCGACAGCGAATACCGCGACAGAGTGGATTACTGGATTCACTGCGCGAGAGAGAAGGGCATCTACGTCTATCTTGTGATCCGGGGATACCGAACCTTTTTCGCGGGCGACGGCGTTGCGGCGACAGAACATCTGGAACGAAAAGCCGCTCCGTATGGCTTTTTCAATCCCCGGCTTCTGGAACTCCAGGATGAATATATCCTTCAATGGCTCTTCGAACACAAAAATCCCTACACAGGGCTTCCCAACGGACTCGATCCCGCAGTGTGCATGATGGAAATCGAGAACGAAGACAGCCTTTTTTTCAATCCAACCGCATGGAATGATTTCATAGAGCCATATAAAACCGAATTCCAGGCATTATGGAACGAATGGTTGCGGGAAAAGTACGCTAAAACGGAAGACCTTCGCCTGGCATGGAGCGTTTCGGGGGATACGTGGAGCGCCCTCACCCCGGAAGAAAACCTGGAACAGGGCTCGGTGAAAATCCCTAACATGAGGATGCGATATCCGAACGATATCAAGCCGGATGAACGGGATGATCCCTTGAGTCATCCCCTGCGCCAGAGAGACGGCGTCCGTTTCGCAGTGGATGTCCAGCGAAAATTCTTCCGCCGCCAGCGCGATCTGATCCGCGCCCAGGGTTGCCCCATTCCCCTTACAGCCGTCGTCAACAGCCAGATCATACCGGATACGTGGTCTGTAGCTCAGGAACTCGATTTCATTGGGGAAAACGCCTACCAGGATCATCCTAATTTCATGGCCGGAGAAGAGTGGGTGGGAAAATCTTTTTTTTCCAACAGGAATTATCTCAAGGAAACAGACTCGAACAGCCTTGGTTGCTTTTTAGCCCGATACAAATGGGCGGGCAAACCCCTGGTTTGCCGCGAATGGGCGAATTGTTGGCCCAATGAGTACCGGTGCTCCGCGAATGTATCCATCGCAACCCAGGCGCTGCTCCAGGATTACGACGCCATGATCTATTTCTCCTTTTACGCCTGGGGCAACCAGAATGTTTGCAGCCCGTTTGGCATCCAGGCGGACCCCGCGCAGTGGGGAAGCTTCGGATATGCCGCCCATCTCTTCATCACAGGCGGCGTCAAACCCTTTCCGCATTCCGCAGATATCGTATTTACCGAAGAAGACCTTTTTACATGGGGGCATTACACGGATTATCTTCACGCCTTCGCCTGGGATTGCAGACTCCAGAACCGGTATAGTCCCGGCGCGGTTCAGTCAGACTCCGATATACGGATATCGAGCGGACGCAGCGGAAGAGGGGTGTATTCGGGCGTTAACAATATTCTCTGGGACGCTCAATTCGATCGGTGGCATAGTCTTCCCATTTCGCAGCGTCGCCACAGCATATACTATGCGAGCGGCTACCAGGAGCCATTCATTTTCCTGAGCGACGATTTTCCCACGACCGCCGTGATTCAGGCTGGATATGAACCTTTATGGATCGAAGGGGACATAAGCAGGGGATTCCGGGATAAAAAAAGAAACAATATTATATTAAAAAGTCCCGGATCGCAAAAGGTTGTGGAAGCGGCGAGGGATCTTTTATCGAATCTGCCGCAGAAAGAATCGCCTTTGGAAACGGCTATTCCGGATTCATCGTCTCCCCGCAGCGCGGGCGAGGTTTTCAGGGATGCGGAAAAAGGACGCCTGATCGTTGACGCGCCTTCCTTCAAGTCTGTTTCCGGGGAGATCGCTCCGGGTGAAAATATTTTATTCAAATCCCTGGAGATAACATCGCAATCGCCTGTTGGATGCGTGACCGCATTATCCCTCGATTCCAAGCCCCTGGAGGAATCCCTTTTATTCGCCATAAAAATGACAACGATCGCAAAGAACAGGGGGCAGATTCTCCGGGATGTAAAAGGGCAAAATCTTCCGGCGAATTATGTTCTGGAAAGCGTCGGGGGCGCGCCGGTTCAAACCGAAGGCAGGGCGTCTGAAAAGCCAACTGTTTTATCTTCAGGCGGTGAACTCCTGATGGAAATATTCATGCGGAACGGCGCATGGGAGGCGATTTTCGACAAGAGCAACAACGTGGTTTATTTAACCTGCGATACGCCGAATATCCGGTTCCGCATGGGGAAAAAGGCGTTCAAAGACGATATTCCCCGGAAACTGGTGATGCGGAAATACTATTACGAATATACTCCCGATAATCCTGTGGCAACGGGAAACGATCTTGTTTATCCGGGATTCGCGAAATACATCCGCATCACGCCGGACGTTGATAGGGAATCCGACAATTAGAGTCAGGCGAGATATAAAAAATATAAAAAGGAGGGCGCAAATGGTTACTGCTTTTATCCTCATCAATACGGAACGGAAACGCGTGCAGGAAACTGCCGAAGCGCTTCACAAAATCAAGGGCATCACGGAGGTCTATTCGGTTGCGGGTCAATACGATCTGGTAGCCATTATCCGGGTAAAGAGCAATGAAGACGTCGCGGGGCTCGTTACCGGAAATCTTTTAAAGATGGAAGGCATCCAGAGAACGGAGACCCTGATGGCATTCGCCAGTTATTCCCAGTACGATCTGGAGCGTTTATTCAGCGTGGGACAGGATTCGTGATTTAATTTATGAAGCGTCGCGTGAAACGGAATGAAGAGGATCGTATCGGGGAACTTGCCCTGGGGATCGCGCCCGGCGCCGGACCGGTTCCAATACGTGAATTCCTTTCCTGTCTGATGGAAGAGGGCGTCCCTTTGAGGGAATTCATTTTGCTTTCGCCGGAAAAGCGGCGGCGCATGATCCCGCAAGCGTCCGGTTTGCATTTTCTCATGGACAGCCTTTCCGGCGCGATCACATCAGCAAAAAAGCTGGCGCAATTTTTTTCTTCAAAAAACATCGGATGGTTCACTTCTTGTGATGATATCTACCCCATGCGTTTGTTGCGTTTCATGGGAGAATCCGCTCCTTTCGTTTTTTTCTACAGGGGAAGTCTTGAACTTTTGAAAAAGGATTCCTACCTCGGGATCGTAGGAACAAGGGAGCCGTCTCCATCTGGAATAAAGGCGGCTAACGCTATAGCGGGGGAGATGGCGGAGAAGGGAATCGTCATAGTCAGCGGCGGGGCAAGGGGCGTTGACTGCGCAGCGCACCAGGGAGCAATGCAAAAAGGCGCAACTATTTTCGTTCTTCCTTATGGAATCTTTCAATATGGCAGGCTGAAAATCTTTCAGAACGATTTCCATCCGGATAATCACCTGATCCTTTCCGAATTTCATCCGGAGGAACCGGGAAACAGAAGCGCGCCGATTCTGAGGAATCGCACGGTGGCGGCGTTATCGGATGCGCTCGTGATAGTGGAAACCGGATGGCGGGGCGGCACGCTTCACACCCTGCGAATGGCGCGGGAGTATGGAAAGCCGTTTCTGGTGGCGGATTACTCGCCTGAAAGGAATCCAAACGGAAACGCCTCGTTGATTTCCACAATCGGGGGAGACCTTCCCGTTTATGATAAAATAAAGAGGGAGGGAGCGATTTTCAAGGCTCTGAAAAAGGGCGCGGTTCTTCTTGAAAAAGAACCTGACCGTCAAACCAGTCTTTTCCCCTGAGAACTCGCAAGGATTCTTTTTGATAAACGCCTATCTCCCACCTTAATTTTTGGCGATAAGCCTCAAGTATAGAGGATAGGATAGATCATTGATCCAAATTTCCAGTTTTCCGGTAAGTCGTTTTCCACCGGGTATCGGGCTTGACTGAATCTCCCATTTATTATTGTCCGTTTTCATGATTTTTGTATGATAATCCAGTTCGTTCTTTTTTATTTTGATAGTTCTTATTTGTTCTTCACCCAAAGGAGTTAAAAAGCAGGATTTGATTTTAAATTTATCATTTTCTGGATTCCAGTACAAAAATTCCGGCTTTAGTTGGAATACCGATTTCGATTCGCCGGAGAAGATCGCCGTATCGATGAAACCATTTATTTCCTTATCCGTAGCGGCAAGATAATATGTAAAGCCTTCGGGTTTATCGGGTAAATTCACGGATAGCGTGATGACGCCGGAGGTAAAAGATGAATCGGGATCATAAAGATAAATATCCTTGATTGAAATTGGACCGGTTGTCGTGAAATCGATATCATTCACATCGAAACCTTCATTCATGAAGGAAATCTCCTTATACATTTGTGCGCCGCAGAATCCATTCAGAAAACCCACAAAACGATCGATAAAGCGGAATTTGCGGATATGGAATGAAGTAATGGTCAATTCCAGGGGTTCAATATTCTTTTCATTCCAGAATACATAAACCGTATTTTCAGAGAAGGAAGTTTCATGGGGAGGGAGAAAAGTCGTTGTGAGTATTTGAGACTTGTTTTTTTCCAGGGAGATTTCCTTTGGGGAGATTTCAATGCAATTGCAGGTGGAATCAATGGAAGAAGAGGATAGATACCGGTTCGTTTCGTTGTTAATCCTCCACTGAATTTTAATGGGATCTTTTGATTGAATGTTCCCCAGGTTGATTTTCACGGAAGAAAAGGGATTGTTTTTACCGGGAAGAATTCTGACTTCAGCTTTGTTATCTGAATAACGATGGGATCCCATATTTACAGAGAGGATATTTCCCGTAAAGCGATAACTTGAAAAAGTCCCCCTGTTAATAATGAATGGATACCGTTTCATATCGGATATCAGGAGGTGCGTATCCGTGGAATCGAGGATAGCGATGAAATGATTTTCGAGGTGGGCGATTGCGGGAAGGAATTTCTTATCGAGTTCCTGAATGGAAACGAGATAACCGGAGGAATCAAATCCTTTTTCTTTCAGGATGTTTTTAAGATCCAGAAGAGAAAGAGCGGTTGAAGAAGAGCAATAATCATCAGGAACAAGATCAATCTGATCAGGATAAATAGAGATATACTTCAGAATGGAATTAACCGCCGCGATACCGCAATGGGGAGGAGATTTCCTCACTTCAGCCGCAGTTAAAACGAGATTTACGGTAAAAACCGATAGAAAAATTATAAATCGTAATTTATTCGATCTTCTGCGCATGTTTTTGTCTGTCTTCGTTGATCTTGTTATCTATC
>JAFGFK010000357.1 GCA_016931135.1 Candidatus Sumerlaeota bacterium
ACGCCAGCTCCAAGGGAACCGCCAACCAGGAAAAAGGCGCTTGCCAGGTATCGCGGCGCCTTTCCGAAACTCTTCATGAGAATCTGATACGGGCTGTAAACGTCGCCCTTGAAATAATGGGGCACCATGACGATCGAAACAATGACGCGCGCTATCACATATCCAATGATGATTTGGAGATAATCGATGGAGCCCTGCCCTACGACGATTTTGCCTGCGGCGTCCCTTGACATGGCGCCAAAAGCCATTGCCGGAACACCGATAAAGGTCAGGGCGCTGGTTTCCGTGGCAACGATCGCCATTCCCACGGCAGCCCAGTGTATGTTCCTTCCTCCCAGGAAATAGTCCCTTGTGGATTTCTGTCCCCGGCTCATCCAAATCCCGATAAATACCATCAATGACAGGTATCCAATCACTATGACCCAATCAATCAGGCTGAACGATGCAACCACTTGAGCGGCTTCGGTTGGCATAATCAATCTCCTCTCCGGTTATTGAAATATTTTATAAGGAATTATCCAAAACTGAAAAAATCGAGTAAGCAAAAGCCTTAAATCTTAAAAAGTCAATCCTAATTTCCAGGGGGCATTTCGTAACAAGGGAGGGTACCGACTCCGATTGGAAGCCCAAAGCATGTTGATATCACACGAGTTATTGAAAGAGATCCATATCATCATCTGTATAAGGAAGTGGAACAAAAGAGGGATAAACATCCCAGCCGCTTGTTCCCACTCCCCCGGATATTTCCAGAGGGAAGGGGCGTTCCCTGTTTTTCCCCTCCAATTTCTTCTTTTTCTCACCCAAACCGCGAAACCGGATTTCCGAACGGACAATATCCCGCGTTTCCTTATTCAAGGGTAACTCCTTGATGATTGTTTCATTCTCCAATCCGTAACAAACCGGACCATCTCTGATAGCGATGATCCCATCCTTTGACAATTCTCCATTTTCCGGATTTCCATCAAACAGATCGGGGCTGAGATCGAGAAACGCCTTATCAAGCAGATCGGGGCAGGATTCCAAACCGTTTTTCGAGAGGCGGAACTCGTACAAGTTTTCTTCCATGAATTGATCGAGCGATTTATCGGCTCTTTTAATGACAGGGGCGCCGGGGTATAGAAAGATGAGTCTTCCGAGGTTCCGGATTTTTCTATCAAGATTCTGATCTTCCAGGATCATATTATAGAGTTGTTGCGCCTTTTTATCAGAGAGTTTTTTTACCCGTTCCGATGAAACCTCATCCGATTTGCGGGCAAATTCAAGCGCCGGGTTATAATTCCTTTGTCTTGCATAGAGATTTGATATTCTTCGCCTTATAAAGGATATTTGGGGATTTTCCGGGTATCTGCGTTCATAAAGGCGCAGGGAATCGATGATACCATCATTAGGGACTGGATTTCCAAAGCAGCTATGGATGGATCGGAACCCGATATCCAGGAAAAAGAAGATACCAGCATCGATGGAGGGGAATCCAGAGCTTTGCGCGGCGCCCCCGGAATAAAGATAAGCCTTTTCTTCCCATGAACGCTCCCCGAGGAATATGTATTTCCGCATATCCGCCTTGAAACGATCTTCCCGGTTTTCGAGACTCAGAAGAGGATGGAATTCCGGATCCTGGAGCAGATCAAAGATATGGCGAGAAGTATTGGTTTCGGGATAATCCGCTGGGATTCGATCAAAATGATCAAGCGTTTCCCCAGAGTAAAAAGAGGAAGAATTGAGAAGGATTTCAACATATTTCATATCATCGCAATAGTTGGAATCCGGGAAATGGTAAACAAAAGAACATGCCCTGTCTTTAATCGCGGAGTTATCTGAAGTCAATAGAGACAAAAGGACTTGACCATATTCTATCCGCTCCTGTTCGGAAAGAAAGAAATCATCCCCATCCAGTATAGTCGATAATGCCCTGGATTGACGATCTCTCGCAGCCAGTTCGGATTGAATCCGCAACATTTTCTTTTCCGCCTTATGAGAACCGGGATCGAGATCAAGGGCGTTTTTCAGATGAAAAAGGGCTCGATGCAAATCATCTTCCTTCCTGAATGCCAAGCCCTTTCGATACTCCTGTTCAAAGAGTTGATTTCTCCTTTTGCGCTCAAGCCTTTGAATGCTCTTCCGGATTGTTTCCCTGTTTTCATCCTGAGGATTTTTCCTGAGATGGGTATGAAAGAGGAAAAGGCTTTTCCGTTCCCTGGGAGTGGATTGGATTTGCTGGAACCAGATCCAGGCAATATCGGGCGGCAACTGAAATAAGGGCTGTATTTTCCCCTGGAAAATGGAACTGACGGCAAGGGAGGCGTGATTCAATAAAGAGGCGTATCGGTTATAACGATTTTCCCATAACAACCTTCGCGCAAGTTTCAAGTCCGGGTAATCAGGGGAACATGGGTTGAATTCCGGGAAACCTGAAAATGAAGAAATTTGACGTTCCGGAAGAGGGGAATATATTTTATGTTTGACAGAACAGGATGATATGAGTAAAAAGATAGATAAATTTAAAATATAAACGCCTCTGTAATATGAATTTAAAAGTTGTTTACTTGATTTAATGATTTTGGGAATTGTCGCGGACAATAAAGTGACTTTCTTCATTCACAAGAGAGTTTCTAATCATAAAAAAGAATTTGACTTTTACTGTCATAACGAATATTAAAAGTTCAAGTTTTATATTGATGTTCATGATAAAAAGCGAATAAGCGGAGTTTTACGCGCCATTTCAAAGGCAGGAACAAAATGGCTTCGATAAAAAAGTGCATAGGCGTTGACGTTGGGGCAAGTTCCATTAAAGTCGTCGAGATGGCTTTCACCAGCGCTGGAGTGGAGATTTTAAAGGCGGCGAACGCTGAAATAAATATTTCCCCAGACGCCTCGAGAGCCGAAATAATGAAAGAAACGGTCAGCGCCCTGAAGGGACTCTTGAAAGCGAATAAAATATCCACCAAAGAAGCGGCGTTTTGCGTTCCGGGGCAAACGGTTTTCGTCCGCCGGTTTCACCTCCCGAAAACAACCGAAGAACGCCTGGACTTGATCATCAATTATGAAGCGCGCCAGCAGATTCCCTTCCCCATAGATAAGACGGTAGTGGAATATCAGGTTTTTCCCATAGAGAATTCCCAGGAGGTTGACGTCTTTCTGGTAGCGCTGAAAAAAGACGTGCTTTATGATTTCATGGAACTGGTCAACAAAACCGGCTTGAAACCCATAGGAATCAGTATCAGCAGTTTATCTCTTTATAATTATCACTCGTTCGACAGCATCCCCAATGACAAGCTTGTCGAAAAACTGTCTCTTGGAAAAAAGAAGAAAATTTCCCTGAAATTCAAGTTCAAGATGCCCAAGTTAAAGAAGAAAGCGCCGAAAGAAAAGAACAAGGCGGAAACGCCGACTCCTGAAGAGGAGATTCTGGAAGGCGAAGAATACGAACCGGAAAACGTAAGGGCATATATCCATATCGGATCGAATGTCACGGATTTGTCCATAGGATCAATCGGGATCAATCCCATACTTGGTTTTACGAGAAGCATTCCGATCGCCGGCAACAACATGACGCAGGCGATCATGGATAAATGCGAAATCAAGGCAAGCGCGGAAGCCGAAAGAATCAAAAAAGAGAATACGATCATATTGTCCATGGATCCCGTCCCGGATGACAAGGTAAACATGGAGGCGTCGGAGGCGGTCACTTCCGTATTGGACCGCATCCTTGCAGAACTTCGCCGTTCCCTGGATTACTATATATCTCAACCTGATGGCATGGCTGTGGATGAGATAATTCTCTCCGGGGGGCAATCTCTTCTTCCCAACCTGGCGACTTATATTGAGGATAAATTAGGAATTCCGGTTAGTCCTTACGCCGGTCCTCTGGGAGAAAACATCAAGGGAATAAAATCAAAAGATCAAAGTATGGCGCTGTATCCCATAACGTTTGGTCTGGGGCTTCTAGGACTTGGACTTGCGCCGTTGAATATAGATTTTCTGCCTGCCGAAAGAAAAGTAGCCATCAAATTCAAGCGCAAGAGGGGATTTGTCATGGTTCTTGCCGGAATGGTGGCTGCCACGGTTCTTTTGGGCGCCATGTGCGGGGATCATTATATTGCCACATACACGCTTCAGAACGTTCGGTATCAGGATGAAATCAAATTGAATCAACCCAAGATCACGCAGATAACGGATGCCACAAAACTGCATAATGATCTCAAAGACATGTATGATAAATTAGGCAAGGGGCTTATATCCGAGCGGGATTATCCCCTGAAAATGTGGATGCAAATCCTTCAAGCCAAGCCATCCGATGTTCTTGTTTCCTCTCTGATCATCTTTCCGGATGGAAGGGCGCAAATTGACGGATATACGGAAGACCAGGGTTCAGCCGTCGCCTTCACATCCAACTTGAATGCGGAATTGTTGGAGAAGCGGAAAATTCTGGAAGACAAGGGCGCCAGATTGAGCAATATACAAACCGAGTTTCATGACCTTTTCAAGAAAGAGGTTTACAAATTCACCATTAACCTGAAAAACAAGGAACGGCATTCCCGTATAGAACAAACGCCGGTACCGGTTCAGACTCAAACCGGAAAGGGAGCTCAGAAAAAATTCGGGGGGACGATGGGTCACATGGGGGATGAATACCCGCTGTTTGAAGAGGGAATGAAATAAATATAATGGATAATAAACAATGGACGTAAAAGATACTTTTTCCATACTTTGGAGAAAAATCAAGGCCAATATCGATCGTTCCGCTTTTGTTGTGTTTTTTCTTTTACTGGTTCTGATGTGCGGCATCTATGGCTATGAGGTGACAAGGCCGGAACCGGAGGGGGAAACGAATACATCCGGAAGCCTTCCGGAACAACTTCCCAACGATAATTACAATAAATGCTTGAATTACATCAAATCCAACACCGACCTCGAGAAAAACGAAGAACTTAAAATCATCAAATATTTCAATATTTTCGACTATAAGTATATACGAGATAAAAACGAACTTCAGAAGGAAGCGGATAAGAATTTCGTGAGGGCGTTGAAATTGTATGAAGAAGGAAAAAGCGACGAAGCCATGAAAATTCTCAAGAATATTTTACTTACCTGGCCTTCTCACTTGAGTTCCCGGGAACTGGAAGCGAAAATTCAGGCATCCAGGGCTACGCCGACCCCGACCCCCAAACGCCCCGCGCCGGGGGGGCCTGGAATGGAAGGTTTTTAACCAGTTAAGGACGCGCCGCTTTACATTTTTTATAAGGGTTTTTACATAGTAAATTACTATTTTTACTTGACAGAATTACGCCCATTGTTAGTGTTTTTTAACATTATATGGTAGAATCCATCCTTCATAAAAAGGAGAGAGAAAGTGCAAATAAAGACCAAAAAGGACCTTGTGAAAAGCGTTGTTATTGCTGTCATTTCCATGCTGCTATTGATGAGTCTTCTGGCAATGGCCAAGGATTCCCTATTGCTTGCCCAGAACAAAACAAATCCCTCTCCCTATGATAAGCAGCGCAGCGCCGAAATCGAGAAATATCTGGAGGACGCCAAAGAATATTTTGAATCGGCTGAATTCACTTTTGCCCAGATATTCTACGACAAAGCCCTCAGGCTGGACCCCAACAATCCCGTCATTCAGGAAAAAATCGAGGAATGCAAACAATTCCGCGAACGTCAAAATACCCTTTCTCAATCCGCGCCCAAAGGCGAAAAACTGGAACAATACCTCAAAACCAAATATGATACCGCGCTCGCTCTTTACAAACAAAAAAAATATCCCGCTGCCAAAAAAGAATTCGAAGAAATCTGGCTGATTGCCCCCAAGGAATATAAAGGGAATTATAAAAGTACGCAAAAATATATCGCCAAAATAAATGAAAACATGTCCGAAGAAAAAAAAGTCGCAGCCGATGTCAAAACAGATGACGCCAAGATAAAGAAACAACAAATCGAAAACCTGATCGATGAAGGGAAAAAATTGCAGAAGGAAGAAAAATTCGATGAGGCGATTGCAAAATATAATCAAGCCCTTGCCCTCGATAGGGACAACAAGGACGCTCAAAAACTTGTTAAAAAAGCGCAAGATTCAAAGCAAAAAGCCATAGCAACCTCTCAGGAAAGACAAAAACAGCAACTCGCCGATAAACAAAAAACTGACGAAGAAGCGAATAAACAAGAAATCAAAAAAATTGTGGCTTTTGGGGAAGACCTCCTGAAAAATGACAAGTACGAGGAGGCTATCGCAAAGTTCAACGAAGCCCTGGCGCTCGATCGAGACAACAAAGACGCCCAAAAACTCCTTACAAAAGCCCAGGATAAAA
>JAFGFK010000358.1 GCA_016931135.1 Candidatus Sumerlaeota bacterium
AACAGAAAGGATAAACCTGCTGAAAAAAAGGAAAACACAAAATAAAGAAAATGTTCGATAAATAATCTGAACTTATTACAGGATGATCCCATATCTCCCATATTTCCCATTCTTCCCAGTATTTATTCAGTACTGGCTGCAGATCCCCTTTTTGCCATGATGATTCCCGCCAATATGACGATCCCCCCCAGCCCTTGCAGCATTCCCACAGGCTCCTTTAATAGAATCCAGGCAAACAGCGCAGCTAGAACCGGTTGAAGAAGAAGGCTCAATGATGCGAAATGCGGGGGAAGATACGCCAGAGCCCAGGTAATCAGTCCCTGCCCCCCGATCTGGGAAATAACAGCGAGAGCGATGAGAATCGCCCAGCCCCTTCCGGTTGCGGGCACGAGCGTCCCCTCGGAAAAAAAGGCGATCGGAAACAGGCAGACCGCGCAGAAAAATCCCCCCCATGCCATGATCCGCGCTGTGGAAAAACGGTTGCGCAGACGGTTTACCGTCAATAGATATCCTGCATAGAACACTGCCGTAGTGATCCCAAGGATGTCTCCGTAAAAATATCTTCCACTGAGTTGCAGGCTGCTTCCCATGAGGAGAAACGCGCCGCTGAAGGCAATGACAAGCCCGGTGAGAAAACGGAGCTTGATTTTCGTATGGAAAAAAAGCCAGGCGAAAAACGTGACGAAGATCGGGGCAAAGTTCGCAAGCAGCGTGGCGTTCGCCACGGTCGTGAATTTGATTGACCAGTGCCATATCGCAAGGTCCGCCGCAAAGAAAATTCCCGATAGCGCCAGAATTTTGCCATCCGTATATCTCATCGCCTTATCAGCGGGGCGTTTTTGGGAATCGAGGCGAAGCCAGGCAAAGAGAAAGGGCAGGGAGAGGGCAAGCCGCCAGAATGCGGTCGCCGATGGTCCCGTTTCACTCAACCGGACAAAAAGCGGGGCAAAGGCAATGCCGGTTGCGCCGCCCAACAGCCCCGGCAGCGCCAGTCTCCCCCCCGGTTTCTTTCCCTGCATCATGGTTCTTTTACGTTATTGTCGTATTTTGATCCAGTTCTAAGAGCGGACTGATTTTTAATTGTATATTTTTAATTGTTCATTTTTCATTGATATCATTCTATCGTCTGTATATACGAGAAAAACAGGTCGAATATACGGGGTTCGAAAGTCAGTCCCCGGAAATGGCTCAGTTCCTTTTTGCATTCCCCGAGTTCCCTGGAAACCATGTCCGTTCGGATAAGACGCTCGTATCGTTCCACCATGCTTACCAGCAGGCTTCCGAAACACGGCTGGATATCCTTCGGGAGCGCGGGAAATCCGCTCTTGTCATAACCCACGTGATGTTCATAACAGACCGTAATTACAAGGGGCGGGGCATTTTCCAGGGTCATCAGGTATTCGGCTCCCCAGAGCGGATGCTGCCAGTAGGATTTGGTCTCTTCCGGAGTCAGCGTCTCTTCCATTTTATCCCGCATGGTTTCCGGGAGAAACATTTTCCCCAGGTCATGAAGCAGGGCGGACATGCACAAGATCTGGATGGAGGATAAATCCATCTTGAGCCACCTGGCAAAACCGAGCGTCAGAAGGCAGACGTTGATCTCGTGATCGAAATCCCCGAACTGCATTTTTTTCGTGATGAAACAATCCGTGAAATCGTCGGCAAGATCATAGATGTCCTTTATGCTTTGATCGATCTGTTTGGAGAGAATCGTCAGATCGCCTCCTTCGCCTTTCGATATCTCGCTGATAAAAGTAGAGATATTATGGTACAGATCGCTGTATTCTTTTCGCAAACTGGAAGGAAGCATGCTGAACTTGTGATGGAGCGAGGAATATTCGGATAAAACATCCGAAGTCCCCGTAGTTGTGGGAAGGCGCTCCAGGAGAATATGCGAGAGATGGAACGCTTGGGGGATTCCCTCGAATCCGTATTGTTCCTTTATTTTCTCCGGCTTGCTTGTCAAAAGATTGATGAAAGAAATGATCTCTTCTTTCGTGATCCCGGGGAAGAAGGTGAACCTCTGGATGTGAAACCGGCTGAATATCTCGGTGAACTCGCGAAGCCGGGGAAGGGTGCGGAACTGGGGATTTCCCTCGAATATGAATTCATTCTCCACGATCAGGAAGGTCGCCTCCTTGCGCGAGGAGAGAATCTTGCCGATCGCCTCCATCACCGGCTGAAGGGAATCGTTGAATTTCGGATGCGCCGGGGCGTACAGATAGCGAATCTTGTACAGGGAGAAAAGGGGCAGGAGAAACGATTCCCCATCGGTTGTAATGTATTCAAGAGCCAATCTGGTCTTTCCTCGTAAGAAGTTTTTCCGCCTGTTCGTAAGCCGCTTTTGATTCCGGCGTATTCATTTGTTCTAAAGCGTACAGGGCGCTCTTTTTCAGATCAGACCACCCTTTCTGATGAAACAAATGGAATTTTTTTATGAACGCAGTGAGTTCTTTGATGATGCCTGGTTCGGGAAAATGCTCCAGCTGCCGGATGCCCGCCTCCCGCGCCTCTTTGTCCAGAAACGGATTGCGACGGTCATGCAATAGCGCCAGAAAAAGCTCCCGCGTATTGGCATTATGAAATCCCCCCAGGCAATCCAAAGCCAGGGCTCTCACCTCCGGAATCCGCGAATTGTCCTGGAATACCTGGTATAAAAGAGGCTGAACCTTCTCCGCGCGAATCCGCGTCAACGCAATTAAAGTCTCCTTCACAACCGAAGGATGAGGATGATCGATCGTCTTTTCCAAAAGGGGGAGAAAATAAGCGTCCTCCTTTTCCTTGATCAATGTGACTGCGTTCCGCACGACAAACCACTCCTCGTGATGCAGCATTTCATTGATTGTATTGAGCGGAAGTTGCTCCGATTCCAGAACAAAGGAAAGTATCTTCTTCCTCAGGGAACGATCCTCCACTTCCCCGAGCGATTTGAGCAGAACCTGTTCCGGCGTCAGGTTTATCAGCCGCAGGATTTCTCCCGCCTTTTCCATCGCGCCCGTATCGTTTTCATTCAGGGCTTTTCTCAGAATCTCTTTGATGGTTGGCGTGATCTTATCCTGCATCTTACCCGTGAAGGACAATCGGTCCCCGGGTTCCAGTCCCTCCTTGGACTTGAGCGCGAATATGATGTTTTTCATCGAACGAATGGCGGGCTCCCAGTTCCTCGCCGCGATCAATCCGTTGATCTCTCCCAGCAAGGCGTCCAGGCACTTCCCTATGGCGGGAATCACCTGGGTTGCCTGGAATATTTCCTGCACGATCCGATGATAATGTCGCGTGATATTCTCCAAAGACAGATCCCCGGATATTTGATCCAGAAATTCCTTTCCGGAAACAGCCTCTGGTTCCATCTGAGTCTTTTTCTTTTTTTCCGGTCCTTCGTTGCCCTTCTGGTGAATCGCCTCGAATACCTGGATCATCTCGTCAAATAGATCGGGAAATCCCTCGGAATCCATCTGGGTTCGCAAAGAGGAAAGCGTCTCCTTTATTTCACTTTGCGAAAGATATTCGAATAACTTGAAAAGGTTCCCGGTTCTTCCCTTATCCTGCATCTCCTCGATAAGAAGCTCGGAACGGATTCGGGGTGACATGCGGAAGAGACTCCAGGCAAGCTCTTTTTTCAGCGTCTCCTCCTGCTCCGGATTCCGCTGATGGATTTCATCCACCAGGTTGCGGAATGCCCGGGATACCATGACGCCCGGGGGGAGCGTCGGATCAGGCGGGGGAATATCCTTCCTCATTTCGATCAAATCCCGCAGCGGTTCCAGGATGTTTTCCGAAATCTGGATGTATTGGGATACAGGCTCCCCCTTGTATCTCCCCGCGCCGGTTTTGCCAAAGAGTATTTCCAGTACTGAATGCTCCTTATCATCTTCGTCTTTGTAATCCAGCGATTCCCCGTGAATACGGGAAAGACGCCCGTAATCAACCTCATCCAGATGAATTCCCCGAAAAGTGGGAAAAAAACTGTTTCCTGAAGCCGCCATTTTATGGAGAGCGTCAATATCCGTATTGATGAATTTGAGAAACCGGAACAGGCTCGATAGATCCAGCGAGTTGTCGAAACGAAGCCGCGCCACGCGCCGGCGGTACATCTCCTCGGAAAAACGGGCGATGTCCTCTTTTTCGCCGATCTCGTATCTTTTATCCACAACGATTCTGCCCGGCTTGAATTCCAGAACCAGATCGGTTCGGTCTCTCAAAGACTCCGCTATCAAATGGTGCAGTTCCTTGAGCTGCTCCTGAACCAGCGGGTGATTTTCCGGGTACAGTAAAACTTTCAGTTTCGCCCATGCGCTCGTGTGAAGAAGCCGTTCCAGGAAGGTTCGCGCATCCTCCTCCCCCTTTTTAAAAGTCGCTTCGTCAAATATCGGAAGTGGTTCGTCAAACGTGGAAGAGGATTCTTCAAATACAGGAGGTTTTCCCTCAAAGGCGGGAAGAGATTCCCCGAATACGGGAATCGCTTCCTTCTTTTCCGCTTCATGTTCTTTCTCGTTCGGTTCCATTTGCGTTCCCGTTCCCGCCAAATACCCGCGCCCTCGGAATTTGTCGGAAATGAAATGTTACATCTCTTTACAATTCCATCTTTCTGGGATATCCCCTTTTTCCCAACAGGAATCAAGGAAATTTTATCCAGGAACCGCTTTTTAATGGAACCACGAATTTTGAAAGTCATCTCCACGAATTCATA
>JAFGFK010000359.1 GCA_016931135.1 Candidatus Sumerlaeota bacterium
CCGGATCGGGCAGAAAAAAACCGTAGTGGCGTTCCGCCTGGTTACTTTGGGCGCCATCGAAGAACGGATTCTGGAATTGCAGGAAAAGAAAAGGAATCTGGTGCGGAACATCCTCGAGGAAGAGGCGTTCAACCGCACCCTGACCCGCGACGATTTCGCCTTCCTGCTCGAGTTTTGAATCTTCATACCTTGATTTTGAATTTTTCATTTATATTTCATGTCGCGTCGAAGTTATCACGCCTTAGGCGTGATAACGAAGACGGATGCATTTTACATTGTTGTGAATTTTATAAATTTATAGAGTCTGACCCCCGATGGGGATGCACAAAATGCGTGCACAGGGGGCAGGCTCATTTGTCAATTGTTCGTAACCACTATCTCTAAAATCATTATTCCCATTCCTCCCATTCTTCCCATAAGTTTGATTTAATTGAAGTTATAAAAATATCTCTCTGATGAAAAAACATTATATTTTATGGTATGAAAGATGCAGAGTATATTCCTCTGTAATGGGAAAAACTACACATAAAGTAAAGGGCTGAAAGATATGATCAATTTCAAGTTTCGCTTCGGTAAGGGCAAGGGGTTCACGATCCTTGAATCCCTGGTTGCCCTTGTGATTCTGACCTTCATGGGCATCAGTATTATCTTAACCATGATATATTCCCAGCATTACGTGGAAATCGAAAACCAGCGCGCCAAAGCCCTGATGCTCGCCTCATCAGAGATGGAAAGGCTGAAAAGAACCATGTTCAGCTCCATTGTAGGTTACTCCCAAACGGTTGTCATCGATAACAACGGAACTGCAGCGACGAACGACGATCTTTCCGGCGCCCTTCAGGTAACGGTTAAGGATAAAAACGGAACGGTTCTCACCGGTCCGCCCATGACCAATGACCGTGTCATTGTCGAGATTGTTGTCAGCTGGCATCCGGCGGGAAATCCCTCCGGAAAGCTGCTTTCTGAAAGGCTTATTTCCGAGATTGCCCCTTAAGGAGGTTTTCCATGAAATCCCTGTTCATTAAAGCAAAACAAACCCGAAGAGGTTTCACAATAGTCGAGGTGGTCATCGCCATGACGGTTTGCTCCATGATCCTGGTATTCGCAGCATTTGTCGTGAACGCCACGGCGAAAAACATCAGGAAGATGACCAATGACGGAGAGGGAACCCGCGACATCAGCGTCGCCCTCGAATTCCTCAGATACACGCTCACCATGGCGGATTATACCACCGTGTCCATCTCCAATGAAAATCACAGGATAGATTTCCAGGATCCCAATAAAAGCGGAATTACAAGCGCCTTTGAATTCCGCGACAATCACCTTTGGTATGATGAAGACACCAGCGATATGGAAGATGATAAACGCATAGCCCGGGCGATCAACGTCACCTTTACGCCGGTTTCCGCAGGTACAGTCATGCGGGTGTATCTCCTTTCCCGAGGAAGGGTAGGAGAGGTGGTTGCGGAAAATATCGAAACCACGTGCGACATTTATTTGAGAAATACTTGATAAATCAGGAGGAACAAACCATGTTCGGAAGCAGGAAAAACAGGGAGAAGGGCTCGATCCTTCTCATCGCCATTGTGGTTGTCTCCGTTATTTCCGTAGGTCTGGTATGCTCCCTTGCGTATCAGAAAGACCTCGGGAAAATGGGGAACCGGCGAAGGGAGCAGATGCGCGCCTTTTACGTTGCGGATATCGGGGTTCAACGCGTCATCCACTGGTTCAACCACCCGGATGAATACACCCCGGATACCGTTTTATTCACCAAGTTTTCGGATACCGAGTCTTATTTCGACTCGAGCGATCAGACGCGTTTCATATCAACTGTCTCCGTTCCATCAGGATTACTTCCTGTTGTTTATGACGCCAACAACTCCTACCTGGGTGAGCTGGTTAATCTCCAGCTCCTGCCCCCCGATCCCACGCATGATCCCATCAGTTGCATCGTCAAGGTGCAGAGCGTGGGGAAATCCTTCTCCGGTCCTCCCAAGACCATCATGGTTTATCTGAATACCTCACATACGTTCAATATCGAATGCCCGGCAGCGATCATCACCGATCAAACCGCCACATGGGGCGGTCAGTTCAACATCCGCTGGGGACAGGTCTGGGCAAAACATAATGCCATTCTCCCCAATCTTGCCCAAACCAAGAAGGCTTTCAAAGATGATCCCTGGCTGAAACTGAAAGTCAAAGAAACTGTCTATTTGAACAACGCCAATTATGCCGATGGAACGAATACTGGTTCAACCACGCCCCTTCCGGAAACCGCTCCCAATTATTTTCAACCATGGCTTTTAACAGATGCCGATCTTGATGAGATATACCAGCACCAAACAGAAACTGCCGCCGATGCCGCAGATCCATTCTTTTTTCCAATATTCGATTATCAGCTCAATAAGGAGTACGCCATTACAAAGGGGCGATATTATGGAAGCGACGCTGCGGGGGATATCTATCGTGATGGGATCATTGATGAAGCGCACAAGGTTACAGATTTATATGCGGAATTTCATATCGCCGATGCGGATAATGGACCTTATGAATTCATCTTCATAGATACTATTGACAAGCAGCCGCCCGCGCTGGATGGCTCCAATATGTGCACCCTTCACTTTTCCGGAAATACGCCTCACACAAAAGGCGTTTTCTACTGCGCCAACAATGTTTATCTCGGCGGTTCGGGCGATCCCCCCGATGTGACCAATGCCGTTGATCCCAACAATTCCATAAACTCGCTTAATAAAGTGAGACACCAGGGGCTCTTCTATGTATCCGGTCAATTCGATCAGCAGGGCGAGAATACAATATATGGAAGTTGCGTTGCCGGAGGCGGTTTCGGTTCAGGCGGTTGCCCGGAGGTGTATTATGACTATCGGCTGAAAACTGGCGCCCTGATGACCGCCGGCTCCAACGTCCGCAGGGTTCTGTGGAGAACCTATTAACAAAGTCCCCTACCCTAACTGTTTTTTTATATATTTTTTTTAAATTTGCCCCCCTGCCCCGGGGGGCTTTTTTCTCGACTTTGACAGTTTGCCCCTACATCTGGAATTCTTCGGTAGGCGTTAGGCGTTGGAGATCACTATGGGTTCAATCTACTGAATATACCTGAATATTCAACGTAAAGCCTTGAAATTAAGAAAGTTAATTCCACACGCTTTTTAGATAAAGAAACAATTCCTGTAAATAAATATTTGAGAAGATTTTAATCCATTCGTTTATGTAAATCTTTTTGTTTGAATATTTTATGCGTGAAAATTTTTATACCTTAATTTTTCATTGTATATTTTTCATTTTACATTTTTCATTTGGCTGCGGCTCCGCCGCGCCGGGTGCTCTGTGCGGTTTCTGCCTGAAAAAAAAATCGCCGCCCCTGCATTTTTCCCTTGACTCGCAGAACCCCCATACCCTAATTGTGACATTAATTGACACTGATTGTCATATATAGAAATAAATTGTCATTTCTTGAAGGATGTTGTAAATGGAAAAACAAAATGAATTTCTGACGATCGACGAACTTGCGGACATGTTGAAGATCAGTACGCGTACGATACGGCGCATCTTGAAGCGGGGCGACCTCCCCGCGATGCGCATCGGACGCCAGCTCCGCTTCAACCGCGAAGCTGTGAACGAATGGCTGAAGACCCAATCCATCGAGCAATCGGAAGGACAAAACACCGCATGAAGGAATGCCCGCAGTGTTATTATGATGTTTATCTGGATACGCCTGTTTGCCCGATCTGCGGCGCAGCGCTCGAAAACCGCATAAAGGCGCCTTCGAAACCGGGCGAAAAATCCCCCGCTGCCCAATTCGCCGCTCTCGCTGGCGAAAATCATGTTCAACGCCTCATTGAAAAATTCGAGGAAAAGGGCGTTCCGCTTTCCGGGGAAATTCTGCGCCGCATCAGTGATACGCTTCTATCAGCGAAAAAGGAAATGCCGCGCGTTACGGTTATGATCGCGGAAATTTCCCGGGAATCATCCAGCGCCCATCCACTCCCCGTAAAATCTAATTCCCGGATTGAAAAGGAATTTTACAGAATAATTCTTGAAAGCGTTATTCAGAGGGGCGGCGTTCCTGTGGAAATCGTCGATAACGCCATTACGTTCCTTTTCGGAGCGCCCTTCGCATTTGATAGCGATACAAAATCCGCTGTGTTCGCAGCGCTTGACATCCGGCGGTTCAGCGAACCGTTTTCCGGAAATGACCGCGCGCCCGGCATTCGCATAGGCATTGCCACAGGCGCGATTCCACCTCTGGACATCTCTTCTCCCTCCAACAATATCGCTCAACTTGCGGGCGGAGCCGTTCATCTGGCGCTCCGCCTGCAAAAATCCGCTGATGCCGGCGAAATTCTCGCCTGCCCCGCTACATGGGAAGTTGCAAAGCGCGCCTTCGACGCGGAACCGATCCCGCTTTTTCATTTGAAAGACCTGATGGATGATTACATTGCTTATAAAATTTCCGGCATAAAGCAAAAATCCGCAGAAGCTCAAAAATCCTATGACGCCGCCCCCTTTTTCGGGCGGAAAAAGGAACTGGACGCCCTCTTTCAGATTCTGTCCGATCAAAAACCCCCTGGCGCGCATATCATTCACATCTCCGGCGCAGAAGGCATCGGAAAAACCAGGCTCCTCTACGAAGCCCTTTCCCGAACCGGCAAACTTGCGGAAACTATATGGTGGCAAACGGAGGAAACTGCCTCTTCCATCCTCTTTTTCCCCGTTATCCAGTGGCTTCGGGGAGAAATGAATCTTTCTTTGAATGATTCAATGGATCTGATCACCGCGAGAATTCGGGAATTTATTGCAAAAAGATTTTCCGGGAAAGACGCTAATCCCATTCTCCTCGAATATATCTTCGGCGCTCCGGAAGCCCTTGCGCAGCTTCGCAGCGCATCTTCGGAAAACCTTCAGGATAATCTTTTCGCGCTCCTCCGCCGCATCCTCTTTCAATCCGGCGAAGGA
>JAFGFK010000360.1 GCA_016931135.1 Candidatus Sumerlaeota bacterium
ACTCACCGTCCCGTTTGTCGGATCGTAAACCAGCATGGTACTGTTCATAAATCCGTGAAAGAACATCTTGTCCGTTCCAATGGAACCAAGAAGCCACTTTCCGTAATACTCTGCAGCTTCATCCCAGTAGGGATCTTCTGTTCTGACCCTGTATTCCTCGATATCCTGGTAGGTATAATATTTCTGATCAATCGGAATACGCTCATTCGCCAAAGGATCAAGATAATCAAAGGTTGTGAGATACGGAACCGGAGTGGTCAAACCATGCCAGAGAATCCCTCTTACCTCTTTACCGGAATAAGTGATCCAGTCTTCATCATACCATCCTGTATGGACCTCGCGCGGATATCTTCCATGATCCGATGAATAAGCCTCTAGGGCTCCGGCAATGACCCTGAAATCCGATTTGACCCTGGCTACCTTGGATCGAATCTGCGCTTCCAAAAGGTTCGGTATGGCAATGCCTGAAAGTATCCCGATAATCGCCACGACAATCAGCATCTCTATCAAAGTAAAACCCGGTTTTGTTTTCATCTTTCTTTTCCTCCCTGAATTCATTCATTCGAAATATATTCAATGGTTATATTGTTGGTGTATTCGGTATTGAGTTTTTCCTCTATGGTTTGGGATTGAACGGGGCTTCCAGGGGCGCTGAATTCTATCCTTCCTTTGATATTCTTTTCAAAATCATTTCCCATACAATTCACGAGTCTCCCATTCTGAACATCAATATAATAATTCGTAGCGCCATTCATGAAAATTTCATCCAGGATCTTCGCCTGTTCCGCATTGCCCCTGACCAATGAGAATATCTTGATCCCGCCCCCGATTGTTATGTCATATCTGCTTCGAAACACCGCTGTCATTCTGTTATTATGATTCTCGTACCCGGCAAAATTCACTTGATCACGCCTTCTGACATAACTGCCGGGATAACCTGGTATATTCAGATCAATCTTTGCGTTCCACTTGTCCCCTGGAGACACGGGATTGGCAGGAAAAAGCATATTGAAATGGTTGTCCAGGATCACATAGCCCCAGATTCGTAATTCATCCGATGCTATGGTTTTTCCATCATTAATCTCCAGGGATTGAACCGCGCCATCGGCAGAAAAATAATATTCCAATTTGCGTTCCTTCATATTGACCACCCCACTGAGATTTTCCTGTTCCGGATTGTCAATCTCGGCAATTCCAGTGTTCCTCCCATCCGTTGGCTTCTGAAGCCTGACATCTTCCACAGTTACGACTGCATGTCCCCCCTTTTGGGGATCCACATCAAGAATCTCGGTAACAAGGTCAATTTCAAGGAAGTCTGTGAAATTCGCAGAAGGATTTTTCCTAATTTTCTTAACGATACTTGTTCTCCATGATAATCCCTTCTGAAGATAGGGGGATTTCAATCCAAACGGCTCGTTTGCATTAAAACTTGAATTTCCTGATCCCGATAAAAGGTCATTACTATGATTCCTGCCTTTTGCCAGAATGATTCCAAATACAAGCAGGATGATAAAAAGGGATAGAAAAGACAATGATTTCAAGGATGTTTTCCCCTTTTTCCCGGAAACTGTCATGGAAGTTGTCCAGCCGTATATGGACCCTGGATCTGTAATTCTCAGCTGCATGAGTTTCGAGTTATTATCCGCCTCCACCTGGCGCCCTTTTTTTACAATGGTCTCTCCCTTGTTGTTCCGGAAAGAAACCTTTCCTTTAAGAACGCTTAACACTGTCTTTTCGCCATCTTTGATCCTGGCGTCGAAATTCGTGCCGATCACGCTCAAAACCGCAGAAGGCGTTTTGATCATAAAAGGTTCCCTTTGAGGCTTCATCATGGCAAAAATTTCCCCGGCTTTTAATGCAAGCTTGTGATCTCCGGATTTGAAATTAATCTCGGTATTCGTGTTCAACCACAAGGAACTTCCATCCGTCAGCTCGATCAGGACCATGCTCTTCTCTGCGAGTTTAACGGTATCTCCCTGTTTCAATCCCATCCCGATGAATCCCTCTTCTCCCTCTTCTCCATAAGGGGGGAAAATCGCAACAGTACCGATGACGCCTCGAATCACACCCGCAACGGATTGTCTGTTTCGTCTTATCTCGGGCAATTGACTGGTTATGGCATTTGTTATCGATTCATCCAAGTGTTTGTTAAGATTCACCATACCCTCCACATTCCTCAGGATATCGACCGTTTCCTCGCAGTTTTTACATGTATTGATATGGCGGATCAATTTTTTTGCCTTGGAATCGGATACCAGGTTATCGAGGAATTTTGAAATTGTCTTTAAACGGGGGTGAAACATCATGCCAGCCCCTCCTTTTTGAACATTTTCAGGATCAATTTCTTGGCATAATACATGCGATTAATGACAGCGCGCTCCGTGATGCCCAGAAAATCGGCGATTTTTCTGCAACTGAATCCTTCTGTATACCTTAGATCTATTATCTCCCGGTGTTTTTGCGGCAGCCTGTCGATTATGCCTTTTAAAACCTTTAACTTCTCCTCGCTCATCGACGGGTCATTTTCGTTTTTCCCGGTTTGAATCAAACCTTCGTCAACTTCATCAATTGGCGCCATGTCTAATTTAATTTTTCTTTCCATGTTTCTACACACATTGATTGTAATGGAATATATCCAGGATCCGAAGGATTCCGGATTATTTAATCTATCAAGGTTC
>JAFGFK010000361.1 GCA_016931135.1 Candidatus Sumerlaeota bacterium
AGACATGTCTTCCCATGGTCTATGTGCCCGATCGTTCCCACATTGACATGCGGTTTACTTCGCTCAAATTTCTCCTTTGCCATTTCGATCCTCCTGTCACGGGATTTTTTTAATACTCAGGACATCTGAATCATATTGTTACATTGGCGTTTACTCAAATGGAGCCCACGACCAGAATCGAACTGGTGGCCACTTGCTTACCATGCAAGCGCTCTACCGACTGAGCTACGTGGGCTTATAAATTTCGGATATATTCCCGAGAGTAGTTCTCTTAAATCAAAACGTAATTGGTGAAACTAATGCGGACGCCTGAAAGGTGTCAAGTTAAAAATATCCTCTATCTATTTTTTTATCCAAAGGAATTGTGTAACTAAATCCAATAAAATCAGCATCCCGCAGGATAAAAAAATAAAGCGAATATTCCTTCGACCTTTATCAATATATATAAAATGACGCCTTTTTATATATCATTCGTGATAAAAAGCAATAAAAAAGTGAATCGAGGATTAATATTTGTTTGAATTTTATTTTCATTGACATACCGTGATTTCTGATGATGATGAAAAGGTAAAGTAATCATTATAAAAAATTTATGGGGGGTGAAAATTATGCCTGATGGCGCTATTGTTCTCCTTGTTCTGGGCGTTATTATTGTTTTCTTCATCTTTTTGGGGATTATCTCCTACTTTATACCATGGAGATTATGGATTGCCGCGAGGTTTGCCAGCGTTCCCATCAAACTCTTTTCTCTTGTCGGGATGCGATTGAGGCGCGTCGATCCGAATCATATTGTTCCTGCGATGATTACCGCCTTCAAGGCGGGTATTCACTTGACAAGCGACCAGCTGGAAAGTCATTATCTTGCCGGGGGAAGGGTCGGCGAAGTAGTCAAAGCCCTGATATCGGCTGATAAGGCGAAAATCCCATTGAATTGGGAAAGGGCGACAGCCATCGATCTGGCGGGGCGTAAGATTCTCGAAGCGGTTCAGATGAGCGTTAAGCCCAAAGTCATCGACTGTCCGGATCAATCGGGAGGCAATCGAATGGTGGCCGCTGTGGCAAAAGACGGCATTCAACTCCTTGCTCGCGCCAGGGTAACCGTCAGGGCGAACCTGGAACGGCTGGTGGGCGGCGCCAGCGAAGAGACAATCGTTGCCCGCGTTGGCGAAGGAATTGTCACAACCATTGGTTCCGCTTCAAGCCATAAAGAGATTCTGGAGAATCCGGATACCATATCCAGGATTGTTCTGAATAAAGGACTGGATGCCGGAACCGGTTTTGAAATCCTGTCTATCGATATTGCGGATGTGGATGTCGGTGAGAATATTGGCGCCAAGCTTCAGATTGCTCAGGCGAACGCCGATAAACAGATTGCCCAGGCAAAGGCGGAAGAGCGAAAGGCAATGGCTCTTGCGCGCGAGCAGGAAATGAAAGCCCAGGTTCAGGAGATGAGGGCTCATGTGGTGGAAGCGGAAGCCCAGGTTCCTCTTGCCATGTCGGATGCGCTTCGCAAGGGCAATATCGGGGTAATGGATTATTATCATTTGCAGAATATCCTCTCAGATACCCAGATGCGCCGTTCCATTTCCGAGACAAAAGGGGATACAACTCCGCCTCCCGACCAATAACAGGAAATCGGTATGCCGGTAAAGGGATTGTCTCCCAGCCTGGCGTCAGAAAATTCAGGTGGTTTTATCATGGATAAATTGATCGTATTCATCATCGTACTTATTTACGTGATCGGAGCTGTCTTCAAGGCTGTCCAAAAGAAAGAAAACGAAAATCGCGGGGATACCGCCTTTCCCCGCGCCCCTTATCCCAGGGAACCTGACGCCCCCGCGATGGATCAGGATTTTCCGCTTCAGGACAAGTCCCCCGAGGACAGTATGATTCGTTTGGAAGATCTCTACAAGATTTTCGAACCGGATCGGGGGGCAAAAAAGGCGAAACCGCATACCCCGATCTCTTTCGATCGATCTTCCCCCACAAAGCAACCTTCGCTTGAGGAATTGTTCCATCGCCCATTGACTCAGGTTTCCCTTGATTCAAAAGAGTCCAAAGCGCCATCGCAGCCGATTCCCATAATCATGGAAAAGGAGCCGGGGACTCCTGTGAATTTGAAAAATAGGGAGGACTTCATGAATTTATTGGAATTGCGCGCAGGACTTTCCTCTTGGCAAAAGGCGGTTGTCCTGCATGAAATTCTTTCGCAGCCTTTATCATTGAGAAAGAAATCAGGTCGATTTTAAATTATTGCGGGCATTCTCGTTAAAAGGAAGGCGTCATTTAAGATGAATGAGAATCGCTGGAGAATTCTAGCCATTGATGATCATGAAGACACGCTGGAAGTAATCCGCATGACTTTGGGTGAAACTTATGATCTCCTGACCTTGAGAGATCCCCTCGAGGTTTATGATATGCTTCAGATTTTCGAGCCCGATCTCCTTATACTTGATATCATGATGCCCAAAATAACGGGATTTCAGGTTCTTGACCTTCTTCAAAAGAATCCGGCGTACAAAGACCTTCCCATCATGATCTTATCCGCCAAAAACACCACCCGGGAAATCAAATACGGGTATAAACTGGGCGCCAGGCTCTATCTGACCAAACCTTTTGACCCGGACCGTCTTTTAAAGAATGTGAATTTCCTGTTTGAGAATACCCCGCCCCCCGTTCATCCCAAAAAGTTCGACGTAAACCAGGTCCTGGTTCATGTACAACTAAAGAAAAGTTTCCAGATGGGAGGTTTGCGCCTCGTCAGCTCTTTGTTACATAAGGATGAGATGAGTTCCGATGAAGTCCAAAAGGCTGTCGAGGAAGCCAAGAAGCGCCGGAAAACCGACCAGTCCCTCGACCAGTCAGGGAAATGGATTGACTGATATAAAGGGAAAGAGTTAAAAAAAACGCCCGGAAAATGAAGATATCTCCCAGGCGTTTCGTCTTTATGGTTCGCGGTTGTTTTTATTGCCCGACCAGCTTGGGCAGCATGAAATAGGGGAGATACAGGGCAACGACGATTGTTCCGATGATAACGCCCAGAAACACGATCAGAAGAGGCTCCAGAATAGATGTCAAAGCGTTCACCGTATCATTGACTTCGCGTTCGTAAGCTTCAGCCACTTTGGTCAGCATGTGATCGATGGCGCCGGTTTCTTCACCAACAGCGACCATGTGAACCACCAGGGGAGGGAAAACCTTGGATTCCGATAAAGGTTCGTGTATGGTTTCGCCGTCTTTGACGCTGTTATAGACCTTTTCCATGGCTCGCGCCACCACCTCATTACCTGATGTATCCCGAACAATATCAAGGGCTTGCAAAATCGGAACGCCGGAATTGATCAGAGTGGAAAGGGTGTCGGCAAAACGAGCTATCGCTATCTTTCGGAGAAGTTCCCCCACTGCGGGAACTTTCAACTTCAATCGGTCAAAAACCATCTTTCCTCCCCTTGTTTTGTTGATTTTGACGTAAATGATGTAGAGGAGAACCAACCCCACCACAACCCATAATCCATGATGAAGCAGGATGTTGCTTGCGTGCACAAGCATCATGGTGGGACCGGGTAATTTCGCTCCCAATTGTTCGAAGATTTCGGCAAATTGGGGGATGATCGCTATCAATATATAAGCAACGATACCGCCCGCCATGAACATGACGACCAAGGGATACATCATGGCGGAACGCACCTTGCTTACCAAAGCCTGTCTTTTCTCGAGAAATTCCGCGATTTTATTCAAAACGCTCTCCAAAACACCGCCGATCTCTCCGGCTCGAACCATGTTGACATAAAGTTTGTCGAATACCTTGGGATGTTTTGCCATGGCTTCGGAAAGCGAGGAGCCGGATTCGATGTCCTTTGCCATTTGGGAGATTCTTTGTTTGAACATGACCGATTCGGATTGCTCCTGTAAAATGAACAGGGATCGCAATATGGGAAGACCGGCATCGATGAGGGTTGCCAGCTGCCGCGTAAATGTCACAATATGTTTGAACTTGATCCGGTGAAAGATATTCCTTAATACAGGAAGGGCAAAAAGGTCGAGCTCCCCCATTTTCTTTTTGTGTGGAACGACCCGCAGGGGATAATATCCCATGCCGTGCAGTTTCTCGATAATGACTTCATCGCTGGAAGCCTCGATTACCCCCTTGACGTTTTTCCCACCCTTATCCAACGCTTCATAAAGGAATTCCGGCATTTTATCCTCCTCCTTTCATGAAATCAGGTTTAATGATAATTCAACTTTTTTCAGGCTCCTTTGCGTCTCCCACCTTAAAAGGCTGGATAGCTTCTTCTCCCTTCCACGGACTATCCGCGGGCGTATGTTGTGGCGCTGGGGCTGGTTTCTTCTCTTCGATCTTTTGTTCCATTTGTTCCGGCTCCGGCTGTTTTTTCTCTAAACCTTCCAATCCCAGCTTCTGTTCTTTTGTTGCGGCAACGCGAGCCAGGGTTTCTTTCACCACCCTTTCCATTTCCTCGGCTATCTGATCTTTACTCTCCTGTGGCGTTTGACGTGAAACTTCTTCAAAGGTTGTCAGACCCAGGCAGATTTTTAACCATCCGTCCTGTCTCATGGTAATCATTCCCTGATGGAGCGCCATGGCTTGAATCTCGTCCGTAGATGCGCGGCGAAGGATCAGATCCTTGACCTCCTCCGTCAATACCAGGAGCTCGAATATCCCCATTCTTCCCTTGTAACCGGTATAGGAACATTCATCGCATCCCGCCCCTTTGTAGAAAACGATGTCGGAGACATCGGACCTCGTCACGCCAAATTCTTCCAGATCCTCGGGCGTGGGCTCATAGTTGCGTTTGCAATTGGGGCATATCGTTCTGATAAGTCTTTGTCCGAGAACCGCCTGAAGCGTTGACGTAATGAGAAAAGGCTCAACGCCCATATCGATGAGTCTTGTGATAGTGCCAGCGGCGCTGTTTGTGTGGAGCGTTGAGAACACGAGGTGTCCGGTCAGGGAGGCTTGAACGGCCGTTTGGGCGGTCTCGAGGTCACGGACCTCTCCCACCAGGATAATATCGGGGTCCTGGCGAAGTATGGCGCGGAGACATGCGGCGAAAGTAAGTCCAACCTTCGCATTGATGTTGATTTGCACAATCCCCGGAAGTTCATATTCCACAGGGTCTTCAGTTGTAATGATTTTATCTTCCGGATTGTTGATTTCACTTACCGCCGCATAGAGGGTGGTTGTTTTTCCGCAACCGGTGGGACCCGTCACAAGGATGATCCCGTTGGGTATATGGATCAGCTTGATGAAATTCTCCAAGACTTCCTGTGTCATTCCAATCTGGGATATTCCGAGCATCATCATGGATTTGTCGAGAATACGCATAACGATGCTTTCCCCATGGACGGTTGGGATGGTGGAAACGCGCAGGTCCACTTCGCGCCCCTGGATGGTCAAACGGATGCGTCCATCCTGGGGGAGCCTGGTTTCGGATATATTCATGTTCGCCATGACCTTGAGGCGGGAACATAATCCCAGCTGGAGCGATTTTGGGGGGGAAGGAATTTCGCGGAGAACGCCGTCAACGCGGTAACGGATTCTCAACACCCCTCCATAAGGCTCGACATGAAGGTCGCTGGCGCGGTCCTTTATCGCCTGTAAAAGAAGCAGGTTGACAAGTTTGATGACCGGCGGTTCGTTGGCGATTCTCTCCAGATCGCTCAGGTCCACCTCATGGGAGGCATGGATGACCACCTCCTCGGTGTCTTCCTTTTCCAATTCCTCAACCATTTTTTCAATGGTCTCATCGCCCATTCCGTAATAAAGGTCGATGTTGTCCATGATTTCCTCTTCACTGGCTACTACGGGGGCGATGGTACGTTCGAGGAGGAGGCGAAGATCATCCACTATGGTAATATTGAGGGGATCGGAAATGGCGATCAGGAGACTCCCATTGTCTTCGACCTTGATCGGGAACACCTTGTAAGCGCGAGCAAGTTGAGCCGGGATGAGCTTCAGAACATCCACACTGCCCAACTTGTATGTTGAGAGTTGAACGTAAGGAAGTCCCGCCTGTTCCGAAAGGATTTGAAGCATATCGCTGGATGAGGTCAGATCATGGGCCGAGGGCTTTCTCACCCGTTTCAGGGTGGTTCCCAGTTCCCCTTCTTCAGAAAGTCTTCGGCTGACAGTTTGTTCCTGTTTGCCGCTTTCCGTAAGAATCAAAGCCTCCATGTCCTTGCGATAATCTTTATCCTCAAAGTTTTTCTCGATAATTTCCATTAGCCTGTCACCTCTATCATGGGATTGCTACTCGACCATTTCCTTTCCTGCGCTTGACATCATCATTTTCATTCTCATCTCCGATGGGTAATGGGCGCGTTCCAGGGCGATTTCGCCCGTTATGGTCGATTTATGATACAGGGTAATCAGATAATCATCCAGGGTGATCATCCCCTGCTTGGAACTTGTTTGTAAGATGGAAACGATACGGTTCGTTTTGTGTTCCCGAATCAGATTCTGAACCGCGGGGGTGTTATGAAGGATTTCATAAGCCGCAACGCGCCCCTTTCCGGAAGCCCGGGGAAGAAGCGTCTGGGCAATGATCGTTTTCAAGGCAACGGAAAGAACGGAACGAATCTGTTCCTGCTGCGTGACCGGAAACGCGTCCACTACGCGGTCCACGGTTTGCGAGGCGCTGATGGTATGGAGCGTGGAAAACACGAGATGCCCCGTTTCCGCAGCCACCAGAGCCGCCTCCATGGTTTCCAGGTCGCGCATTTCTCCCAGAAGAATAACGTCCGGGTCCATACGAAGGGCGCCACGCATTGCATAGGCAAATGTGGGGGTATCCACATGGAGCTCGCGGTGCGTTACGATGGATTTTTTATGGGGATGATAGTATTCGATGGGATCTTCCACTGTTATGATATGAACATAACGATTGCCATTGATATAATCGATCATGGTAGCCAGCGTGGTTGTCTTTCCGGAACCGGTGGGACCTGTAACGATGACAAGCCCGCGATGAGAATGGAGAACCTCGATGATCGATTCCTTGGGAAGTCCCAGTTCATCGAAGGGCAGAATCCTGTGGGGAATAAGCCTCATGACGATCCCGATATTACCCCTGGTGCGGAAAACGGCGGTGCGGAAGCGGGCGAGATCGCTGTAAGCATAGGCAAAGTCGCAGCTGCCGTGCTCCTGAAGGAGTTGCTGATAACGGGGGGGGGTGATTTCACGCATCAAACGTTCGGTGTCGTCCGGCGTGAGAATATCCGGATCGACGATATCCAGCTTTCCATATATTCTCATGACCGTTGGTTTTCCAACGGAGCAGTGCAGGTCTGAAGCGTCTCTTTCGACGATAATCTTCAGCATCTGGTTCATTTCCAGCATTTTTACCGACCTCCGGCAAAGGGGGCTGACGAAGCGACAAAAGATTTAAGCGTCCAATTGAGTGATACGCAGAACCTCTTCAAAGGTGCTCTGCCCGAGCTTGATTTTTTCCAGTCCATCCATGCGCAAAGTCCGCATTCCCTGTTTAACCGCGGCATGTTTGATTCGGATGGACGGTTCGCAACGAATGATCATCTGGCGCGTTTGAGGGGAAAGCACGAAAATTTCATGGATGGCGGTTCTTCCCCTGTATCCGCTTCCACTGCAGCGGTCGCACCCTTTCCCCTTGAAAAATTTGGTTTCCGTTTCGGAAGCCATACCGGCATCCTGCAATACCTCGGGGCTGGGGGTGAAGGGAGTCTTGCAGTAATTGCATATAGTTCTGATAAGGCGCTGGGCGATGGCGGCTTGCAGAGACGACGCCACGAGAAAGGGCTTCATGCCCATGTCGATCAGACGGATTGTGGAACTGGGAGCGTCATTCGTATGAAGCGTGGAAAAGACAAGGTGTCCGGTCAGAGCGGCGCGGATGGCGATTTCCGCGGTTTCCTGGTCGCGGATTTCTCCCACCAGGATGACGTCAGGGGATTGACGGAGAACGCTGCGCAATCCGCGTGAAAAGTCCAATCCGATTTCCTGATTCACCTGAATCTGGTTGATCCCTTCGATCATGTACTCAACCGGGTTTTCGATGGTTATGATCTTGGTTTCCGGGTTGTTGAGAGTGGACAACGCGGCGTACAGCGTGGTCGTTTTCCCCGATCCTGTAGGACCTGTCATCAGAATGATCCCGTTCGGCGCGCGGATGAGGTTTCGGAAGATTCTGATATTATCCGGCAGAAATCCAACGTCTTCCAATCCAAGCAGTACCCCGCTCTGATCCAGAATACGCATGACGATGGTTTCTCCGAATATGGC
>JAFGFK010000362.1 GCA_016931135.1 Candidatus Sumerlaeota bacterium
CGCCCGGAACCAAACTCAAGGGCGGTTGCTCCCTGAAAGTCGTACCCTTGATCCTTCAGCATATTAATAGCGATAAGTCCCTGTTCCAGGGCGAATTCATCGAACCAGGTTTTATTGCGGCGAAGATTCCATAGATCATTGATCCGCCTTCCCCAGGGGATATGGCTCAAGATTCTCTGCGCCGCGCATTTAAGCCACCATTTTCGGATCATGGCTTGTATCCATAAAAAAATATGCCGTTATAAAGGGCGCTTTTGTTAATCTTGAAAAACCCGGAGGCGAGTTCACGAAAATCCTTCATCCAGATTTTCACGCCTTCCGGGGAAACGCGCCAGTAATCGTTCGGCGAGGGATGATACGGCTGGTTGAAGGGAACCTCGATCCATACGCGCCCTTCCTTTTTCAATACGCGAAAAAGTTCGGAGATCGCCTTTTGAGGATTTTCCACATGCTCCAGGATAGCGTTGCATACGATTATATCGAAGGATTCATCATCGAATTTCAGATCATGAATGTCGTAATGAAAATCGATCAGGGGTGACATATCGAACCGATCCACGGAAATCCAGTGGGGGGCGTATTTCTGGTTTCGCACGCCAATCTGGAGGCATTTTTTCGTATTTCCCTGTTCGACCAGTTCCCGGAAGAGCCGCGTTCTTTCCCCGGATTTGTCTCCCATTTTCCGAGCCGCCCTTTTGTATAAAAGAAAATACCTGATCCCGGGAAAATATCGCTCGAGGAACCTGGAGATCATTTTCTTCAAATCAATATCCTTTGTAAAATATTATGTATAAATCGATCAGAAAAAATGATAACGGTCAATCATTTTTCAAGCAGCGAACAATCACGTTAAATCCCATTCGGTTCCATGGGAACATGGAAGATTGCGTCAAAATTGAGGGGAATTGTATTTTTCTTGAAATGCGGGCGCCAAACCAGAAACCTGTAACATGATCTATCCTGAAACCGCTTTTCTTCAGGAGTCCTATCAGTTCCATCGAGGAATAGATGTGAACATGGGAAGAATCCCATGCGTTCCAAGCCTTCTTTTTCCCGGATAAGATCGAGGCGAATCCGCCGATCCATCCCTCCGGAGAAAACCTGTTCGGGGTTGAGATAAGAAGCGCTCCTCCGGGTTTCAATATCCTGTGAATATGATAAAGAAGTTTTCTCCCATTGTTTTTGTCAAGATGTTCGATGATTTCCAGGGAGAGAATGAAATCATAAGAATTGTCCGGAAGATTTTGCAGTATGTTGACAGCATCCCCATGAAACGTCCTGGAAGCGAATTTTTGCGCCTCTTCAAGGTTTCCCTCATCCACATCCACGACATGGGCATTCCAGCCCTTTTCTGTAAGAATCCGCGTGAAAAAGCCGGGACCCGAACCGATATCGAGGGCAACCTCCCCCTTACTATTATCAGGTATCAAATCGGAAATGATCCTGCTCCTATGCTGTTCATAGGATGAATGTTCATATTTCCCCGCTTGAATTGAAACCACGAAATTATTACTCCTCATTTACCATATCGAATAATCTTGGAACCATGAAAAGAAATATATTTCAAGATAAAAGGACTTTTTTATTTTCTGCCACTAAGGCTCGAAGTTCACGAAGGGATGAAGAAGATGTAAGAATCTTCTCTGGTTCGTGTAGATGACTTTCAACATTCGTGGTTCCTTTCTAAAGATGATACAACGATCTATCAACCTTCCTTTTTCAACCACTAAAAAATTTGTTTTCTTTTGCTTTAATAATAGTATCTGATTGGTTCTTTTGTAGTTTAAAGACGGATTTATCGATTATCCACAGGCTTTTAATTTTCTACCACGAATTCAGGGGATAATCTTCACGAATTTACTTTCCAGGGTATGTTTTGCTTGTGGAAATATTCGTGTGGAGTTGTCGCGGCGATTTATCCTCCGTAGCTTTAGCGAAGGAGGAAGTCTTTACGAAGACGGATTCGTGGAGATGACTTTCAAAATTCATGGTTCCTTTTTATTGAATCGCAATGAAAGATCGTTTATTGATATTTTCAATCATGATTCTGAAAGGCAATGGATGAAAAAGGTTTTTCTTTTAACGCTTCTTTTACTGTTTTTGCGGTTATCTTTCCCGAATTCGTTCGAGATTATCCCGAATCCCAGGTTTCTGGAAGGCGGCAAAGGGTGGCTTAAATACTCGAATTTCACCAACGGCGATGAGATAAAAGATTGGAACGTCACTTTTGAAAAGGAAAATGCGCGAATAACCGGCAATGATTGCCAGCCTCAATCACGAGTTGGGTTTCGATCAGAAGCGATTCCGATCATCCATCCAATCACACCAGGCAAAACCGCGATTTACAAACTGCAAGTAGCATGGCGCGGGGAAAATATCCACCGATGCGGCATCTATTTCATTCTCCAGGATAAATGGGAAACACTGTATCGTTATGGGGAGATAACAGGCGCTGCCGGTGATTTCAACAAAGATGAATTTGCCTTTTTCCAGATTCCTTATGAGGATTATATTCAAAAACCCATGCTTCTCCTGTATGTATTTCACGATGGCGTTGGTACGCTGGTTGTTAAAAAGGCGTCCGTTACCGTTGTTACGGAAGAGGAAGAGAAAAATCTGATTTCGATAGAAAACGCTCCGGATCGCAAATTGAATCCAATCGCAAAACAGATTGTCATGAATGATCCGCAGATTTCACCCGATAAACGCATTCCATTTTCCCTTCTAACCAATGAAACGCCTCCTCTTCTCCCTGGTGAAAGGCGATTTTTCCTCAAGACATCGGATGATCTCTCCACGCAAGGAATGAAAATCCTGGGAAAGTATAAAATCGTTGAAAGAAATGTGGGAAGGTTCTGGGATTACGGGATTTCATATAACATGCCCTTCTGGCTGAAACCGGTTCAGGATATAAAAGAGGCGGATGTGATCGAGGCGGAAGGTTCTGATAAATCTCTCCCTCCCCTTCCCCCTCTTCCTGAAAATAAAAACGCTTATCTGTATTATTACGGAGATTACCGTTATGGAAAGAAGGCGGCAAATCTGGAGCGCGATCGCGCGGAGATGAGATTCATCCGGCAATGCGGTTTTACCGGGCTTTGTCTCCAGGATAATTATGAAATGGATTACGGCGTCTGGATGGAAAAGAAAAATCTGTCTTCCGAACATTTGACAACCATGACGCTATGTTACAGGGATGCCGGTTTCCGCTCCCCTGTGATTTTCGGGCTTCTGGGGGGACTCGATAAAGGGCGCATTACCTGGAAAGGCGACGAGATTTCGATGGAACAATATCTTTCTGAAATCAAGCCGTATTTCATAAATGCTGAAAATATACTCGGAGAAGGGAAGTTATGGATTGCGCCGATCGATGAACCCAATGATGAAACGCGAAGAAACGCAGCGTTGAAACTCCTCCCCTTATGGAAGAAGACATTCGCCTCTCCCTTGATGATCACCTGCAACTGGAAGACATCGGGAATACTGGGCGATTCCGTGAAACGCTGGGTAGGCGCGGGGGATTATCCTTCTTTTGAAGCATTGAAAAAGAGGGGAATAAACGGATTTTACTGCGGAATCGATTCACACGAAGCGCCGCTCAAGTTCCGTTATCTTGCGGGAGTTCACGCATGGGCGACAGGATTGGAAAACCAGGGATACTGGAATTTCCGCGATGTTTCAGGAAGCGCGGAAACCGAGCTGGATGGCAAACAGCCGGATTTTCTGTGCATCGATCCGAATAGTGATCCGGATAATCCTGTTCAGAGCCTTCCCTTCGCTGCATTGCGCGAGGGACTGATGGATTTGCGGCTTCTATGCGCATTGGAGATGGCGTCGCGTAACATGCGCGGTAAAGAAGGGGCGGAAATCAAGGAATTCCTGAACGGAATTCGCAATTCCGTTCTCCCCACGGATCGATTGACATTTGATTGGAACGATGCATCCCGGTTCGATGTATTTCGCAGGAAAGCGTTATTATTATGGATCGAATCGCGGAATAGCGTAAATTAAGACAAATATCTGAATAATCTGCAGATGTGACATTCTCCAAAAGTATAAGAATTCATAAGATTGGTTTCCTCAACTCATTCAGTAATAGAATAAAGCCCGTTTTGATAATTTTCAGATTTTTTGTAAAATGC
>JAFGFK010000363.1 GCA_016931135.1 Candidatus Sumerlaeota bacterium
GCGAACTTAGCGTTCAGTTTGCTGAAGAGATTCTGGATCATGAAATACGAATAGGATTCCGGGTGAACAGCGCGCATCTGGGCGTTCTCCCCGGGAAGCCCGATGTATTCGTCCAGATTGAACGAGACAACCTTCGAGGCGTCGAATTTCTTTTGATTGTCAGCCAGGTATTGATACAATCCTGTGGGGGAATTTCCCGTGGCAAGTCCCAGGATGTAATTCTTTTTCCGGGGCGTGGGTTTGAACGCCTTGAGCTCCTTCAGGGCGATCTTCCCCGCCTCGATACTCAACTGGTCGAAGTTTTTTGTTACGATGACTGTAAAAGGCATTTTTTTTCCTCCTCTGAATAAGTTGTAATATTTTCATGGGGCTGCGTTCCTAAAGAATCAGTTCCCCAGTTTTTTAATCAGTTCCTCGATCTCTTTTTTGGTCGCCTCGGTTTCCGCCCAGGTCTGTTTTACAAAGGAATTGTCCTTTGCCGCTTCATGCGCCTCTGCGTAATCCGGAATAACGCGTACGCCGCGCTTGTCATCCTTTGCCTTGGAATCCTCGACATCCTTTGCAATCTGAACGGTCATATCGGCATATTGCTTGAGAAGCGCCTTCACGTCTCTTTCCGAAAATTCCTGGAGTAAAACCTTGCGCTCGTGCTCCCACCTGGGGCATGCGGATGCCGTGTCAAGAATCCCGGCAACTTCCTTCGCCTTTTTCTCGGAAACCAGTTCGGCGACTTTGGCTTTAAGTCCCTTCAATGCGTAATATTTGATGTAGAAAGTATAAGCGTCGATGCCATTTTTCCGGGATTCCTCGCTCAGGTAGTTTTTCCCGATCCCCTTCACATCCTTATCCGTGTAGATTTCCTTCGTTTGCGCAACGGAGGAAAGACGCTTCCGGGCTTCCAGCATCAAGTCGATGATATCGGGACGAAGCGCCTCGAACGTGAATTTTGTTCTCTTCGCCTTGTTTCGTTTCTCGTACTTGCCTTCATTGCGTTTCACGCTGAATATATTGTCGGAAAGCACCCAGCCCGGCATGATTTCATTATAAGCGGGGGAGATCCCGGGATGAAGCGCAGCAGGCGTATTGATAAGAGAAAAGGGCATTTCCACCTTCTGCGGAAGGGCGTTCACCGCTGTTGCAATGATGCAGTAAGGAGCGCGGGATAAATCTGTCGGCATCTTGATGTTCACGCCCAAACCGAAGAATGTCCCCTCTCCGCACCATATCTCCTGATCCGGGGCTTTTCCCGTATGGTTCGACCCCACATTGGCGCCGTACCCTACATTGCCTTTTCCCTCGGGCCAGTACGCTGCAATCAAAAGCGACTGATGGTGGAATCCGACAAACGGTCCGCACAGCGATGCGGTGCATTCCCCTTCGGCAACGCCCGTATTGGGACCCAGGATGGATTCCGTCACCTTGCCGTGGCGTTCCGCATGGCTGTGTTCGGTCATGATGGATTTTGCGACGATCGCCATGGAGGTCGCTTCGCTTCCCCACTGGAGAATGGATTGGGTTACATAAGCCCCATCCGTAACTTCCGTGACTTCATCGGCATTGGAGAGAATCGTCGCCTCTTTCACCAGAGTGGCGCCATCGATCAGCGCCGATGCGCCGATAAAGGTATTGGCGATCTTGGCTGTGTTTCGAACAATAGCTTTTTTGCAGATGATGCCTTTGGGGCAGGTTACCGCCTTGACGTATTTTTCGATAAACGCCTTGTAGTCGGCTTGAATCTGCTTGTCCGCGCGGCGCCCGGCGACCAGTTCCGCAACCGGAATGGTCATTTCCGCATAACTCAAAACCTCGCGTCCACCTGTCTCGATGGCTATCCCGATCTCCAGCCCGTTTCCGAATGCGCTTTCACTCCCGACGATGCTCTGGCAGTTGAAGATGACCGCGTCCTCGCGTATGATGTAATTGGAAATCGATCCGACGTTCATGACAAGGGCGTTGCATCCGACTTCGCAATCCGTTATCGTACTGTTGTAGATTCCGGAGGGATAGGAAAGGTTTTTGTCAACATTCACGGCGTTCTCGAGAAAGGAGCCCAGAACGCAATTCCCGAAGAAACTGGAATGAAAGACCCTGTCCGGCGAGAATTCCTTTGCCACCAGGATATTATCCCAATCCGGGGAAAAATTGCCGTTCTTGATCAGTTTTTCAATCTCTTTGGCTTTCAGTTTGCGAACCGCGTCGCCCAGAACCACGCTTTTTCCCTTTGGTTTTTTGACCTCGGCTACTGCCTTCACGAGTTCAGACGTCTCCATGACGTTTCCCGTAAGATCCTTGATCATTGCTATAAGTACCCCCTTTTCATGAATTGATATGTAATCATCCTGAAAAAACTCAGGCGCGTAAATCGCCTGCATGATTCGAATAAAAATCGTTCAGACCGATTGTCACCGCCCCTTGGATGCCGGCTTCACTCCCGAAAGACGCTTTTTCAATTTTGACCTGTTTTTCGATGTATTCCAAAGTATGAACCTTTAAATTCCTACGAATACAATCCAGCAACGCGTCGCTTGATTCGATCAGCAAACCCCCGATAACGATCAGGTCAGGTCCCAATACATTCAAGAGATTGGCAATTCCGGTTGCGATATAGCGCCCCGCCCTTTCGATCAACCCATAAGCCAGGCGGTCGCCATCCGCTGCAGCCAGGCAGATTGCGTTTGCCGTTACCTCGTTCTTTACGGTGAAATCGACGATGCGGGTGCTGACTCCCTTTTGGATAGCTTCGTTTGCCTGCGCAATCAGGGCGTAATCCGAAGCAAGGCTTTCCAGACACCCCCTTTTTCCGCAATAACACAGGGCGTCATTTTCCGTTACGGCGATATGTCCGAATTCCCCCACGCTCCAGTTTTGTCCCCTGCGAACCTGACCGTTCAGTATCATTCCCATTCCCAAACCAGGACCAAATAGAAAAATCAGCGCATCACGGATTCCCTTGTGTTCCCCGAAGAGATTTTCCGCCATGGTAATTGCCGTGATCCTGTTCTCGATCACAACCGGGATATGGAATTCCTTTTCCAGGATATCTTTCAATGGAACGTCTTTCCATTCTTCAAACCTCGGGAAACTTATCGAAATTCCCGAGGCGCTGTTTACCAGACCCGATATTGCCACGCCGATGCGGAGGATCGGATTTCTGCTGCGATGGTGAATATAGGATAACTGATGCTGGATGGCGTTTGTAATGTCCTTTATTATCTTTTGCTTGTGAAAAGGCTGCGCCAGCGTTGTTTTCTTGAGATTATAGATTTCTCCCCGCATGTCCGCTGAAGCGGTGGTAATGCCCATAGTCGAGAATTCAATACCCACCATCCATCCCCAATCCGGGATGATTTCCAAAAGTCTTGCCCTTCGCCCCCCGGAGGATTCCGCATATTGCGCCTCTATTACCCGGTTCGATTTGACCAGGTCATTGACCAGGGCGGACACAGTGGGAGGTTTCAGATTCAGAATATGAGCAATATCACCACGCGACAGGGTGCGACTCTCCCAGATGTGATATAAAATGGCGTTTTCCCGCGATTTCTGAAGATTTTTCATAGTTATTGCTATCTTTTAAAAAAGACAAGTTATTTCAAGCGTATAGATCCAATACTTTATGAAAATAATGTATGAAATGAAGATTTTAATCAGATAGTGTCAAGAGAAATTTAATTATTTTTACGAATTTGATTTTCACATTTTATATTTCTTGTCGCGTCGAAGTTATCACGCCTGATGCGTGATAATGAAGACGGATTCGTTTTTTCCCGCCTCGGGCGGGATTGCGGCTCTGCGTGAGATATTTACAGAGAATATAACTGGGATAAAGGGGATAAACGGGATAAGAATTAAGGGATTTTTTACCACGGGGCGCGCGGGGAATAAATAACATTAACAACCAGCTGTTTTTATTCGTCTTTTTCGCGGTTCCCATAGAAATTAACGCTTATCATGAAAATTGAATTTTGACAGGATGAACAGGATTGACAGGATTGATGAGATTTTATTTATATGATGATTTCTTCGTGTTCTTCGGTTCTTTGTGGTAAATAATTTTTCAAAAAGTTATTTGAAATGTCTAAGGAGAATGACCCTCAACGCGTCCGCACCTTACCGATACTCATGTAGAAGTCTGACCCCATTTTTCCACTGACCCCATTTTTCCCCCTAAAAGCCTCTATTATAATAAATTATTTTTTTATTTTTA
>JAFGFK010000364.1 GCA_016931135.1 Candidatus Sumerlaeota bacterium
TCCGAATACCGTTTCTTCCAGTTCCATATCATTGTGTTGTGTTTTAAGAGTGAGGATGGGGAGCCAGCCCTCCAGAAGACGCCTTGTTATGGGAGATGTTTCCACGCCAAAGGGAAAGGATGGCTCTCCGATCTCGAACCAGCCGCGCGGCGCCTCCCAGGGGCTGACATCGAGCTGCCCCAGATAATTCACGCCAATATCAAGGGCGTGTTCCGGAACGCCGACAACCTCGCGGGGATATCTCATTGGTGGATAATACTTTGCCACTTCTTCAAAAACCGGATCCCCTTTTCCCTGAAGGACTTCATTACCAAAGGGATCGGATTTGGCTGCAAGGTCCATTTTTTTGCGTTCTGATTCTGACATAAACCAGACATTCTCCGGGGTTTTCTCGATTTTTATATCCGTAATCCATCCCCCGTATTTACTGCCCGGATATCCTTTGATGGAAAGCGTCTTGCTTGTCAAGAAATCGGATTGTTCGGGAGAATAATGTTTCCCCGCCAGAAGAATTTGGGGCGCTCCCCTGTAACCTGCAGGGCGCTCTTGGGTTCTCAGGAAAATCCAGTTTTTTCCATCAAAGCTATGTTCAAACCGAACGCAGTTTTTCCCTAACTGTATTCTGACAAGGTGCGGGAAATCGACGAAACATCCCCGATGATCCAGTTCAACTGATTTCCCGCCGGATGTGATGGTGGAATAAAAACGTCCGAAGGGCGTCGGGCAAATCTTTCCCACGCTGCACCAGTTATTTTTATCCCATACAACATGGATCGATCCAACCCACTTGATTTTTGCGGAGATGGTGACATTATCCACCTCGAGAATCCTCTGGATATGATCCTGCGAATTTTCAACGGCGTCGATTTTCAACCAGCCCTCTTTTATCTCAAGGGAACTGCCTTCCGAACTGACAATCCTGCTCCATGCCGGATCGAGCGCATCCTTTTGAAAGGATTCATGGAAAGGCAAAGGCGTTGATTTGCGGTTATCGCCGTTTACCCCGCTTAAAAAAAATAGAAACATACTCATCATCCATACTCCTTGCATGATTGATACTTTCATATATTTCTCCTTTATCTTTTCTTTTCATATAATTGAATATCCGCGATGCGGAATTATTCGATAGATTGATTGGATTCATCCAGTATGTTTGATTTGATTTTGGAATGATTGATGATTGTCTTTCCTCCATGAGCCTTGATCATATTGCCGTGAATCACAGCGGAATCGGCATTCGGAGTGATTTGAACGCCAGGTCCTTTGGATTCGATATAATTTGAACCGAGGACAATTTTTCCGCCTTCAAGAAGAACAGCGGGGGATGAAAAACCTTCCATGGGGCGCAACAGGCTGCACCCTGAAATCACGGCGTGATCGCACTCACGGATCACGACAGCCGGGGCCCCGTTGGATGACATCTCGCATCCGGAGACGCGAACGCGCGACGTCCCCTGTTCCAGAACCAAACCGGAGGCGTGATCCCAGAATGTTCCGCCGCTAACTGAAAGCGTATGATTCCCGCGAACGACGATCCCCAATCCGCAGAAATCCGTTGAACAGCCATTCATCACGCCCCATGTGTCTCCCTCTATTTCGCACCCGTCGATTTTAGATTCCAGGAGAAATCCATAATGCATCCCGAATACAAAACAATCGGTCATGCGGATCAAATCGTTTTTCCCCAGGTGAAATCCAATGCCGTAAGTGAGCCCGCGATTCGAATCCTGCGCGCCCGCATTCCATACCTCGATATTATTCAATCGGGGAACATCCCAGGTTCCTGTCATTCGAACGCCCACATTCATAATCGAAACCATGAAGATATTTTCGAGGTTGGTTCTTCCTGTATTGCTTTTCCCATCGGCAATGATGCCATCCCATGCGTACCGGATGCGCGTATCGCGCACCGTTACGCCGATGCCGGAGATGAGAATGGCAGGGGGACCCGTTGTGGGTTGATCCTTCCAATTATATGTAATATCGATTCCACAGATGCTTCCCCCGGCAAGAAGATGAAAGGCGGGTTTATCCGTGTGCGCGGGCAATATGGAAGGGAGCGTATCGACATCGGCGGGCCAGGCGGGAGCGGGGGGGCCAGTGAGTGCGGTTTCCTCGATCTCGATCGCGCCGGATATCCGGTATTTTCCCCGGGGAACAAAGACAGGCATTTTAGCGATCTTTGCCCTTTCAACCGCTTTCTGAAACGCCTTTGTATCATCGGTGGTTCCATCTCCTGCTGCGCCCATATCCCGCACATCGATCATATCAGGGAGAACGCGGTTTTCCGCATTCGCTGAAAATAAAAGGACAACTAATAAAAACCCAATGATAGCTGGTATAAAACGTTTCATAAAACCCCACCCACAAGAAATAAATAGATATTGAAAATGTAAATTATTTTAGTCAATAGAGAAACCACATTTTTTTCATGGAAAATCAATGGGGAAATTTCATTGATTTCACTATCTTTTCTTTACGAAAAGGCATTTTATGGCAATCATTCATGAAAATCCCGTGTGGTCGGGAGAACTTGCCGACCCCTTTGTTCTGAAACACAAAGGAGAATACTGGGGTTATGGAACAAGCGGCATTCAAAACTCATCCCATGGCTCCAAACGCATATTTCCCGTACTTCATTCAACCGATTTCATTCATTGGAATCCTGCCGGTTACGCCCTTGACACTTCCGGATTGAACGCTCAAGCCGGGGCATTCTGGGCTCCGGAAGTTGCGGAGCGCGATGGAAAATTCTACATGTATTTCTCCTTTTCTGGTGGAGGAAGCGATGAATTCCAGCGCCTCCATGCAGCCATTTCCGATCATCCGGCAGGTCCCTTTCGTATCGCCGGTCCCCTCATTCCTGAAGAAGGTTTCACTATAGACGCCCACCCTTTTAGAGACCCGGTGGATGGCAAATGGTATCTTTTCTTTGCAAAGGACTTTTTCGATGATCGGGTTGGAACGGGTTTGGCTGCAGCGCTGCTCGATGATTCCATGGCGCGTTTGAAAAGTCCTCCCAAGCCAATCCTGCGTCCATTTGCAGATTGGCAGATTTATGAACGAAACCGGTTTCATTACAATCGCAGGTGGGAGGCATGGCACACCATAGAAGGGGGATTCGTTGTGTACCACAAGAAACATTACTGGTGTTTTTACAGCGGTGGACCGTGGACTTCCCCGAATTATGGCGTCGGTTGCGCAGTTGCGGATCATGTCCTTGGTCCTTATGAAGACCCATGGAGCAGGGAAGGACCATCCATACTGCGAACGATTCCGGATATAATGATAGGTCCCGGGCATAACAGCGTGGTAACAGGACCGGATGACAAAACCCATTATATCGTTTATCATTCATGGGATAAGGCGCATACAGCGCGCAGGATGTTCATCTCTCCCCTGGTGTGGACCGCGAATGGACCGCGACTGGATTCTATTGAATAGGGAGTATTTTTTCTAATTTATAATTGATTTCATATCGAATCCCAGCTATGGCTCTTTTTCTAAATCCGATCGGAGGTTACGAGTATGAAAGAAATTGTCAGGTTCAGAATCATGATTCTTGCTTTTTGTCTTTTCCTCATGCTTATCGTTCTTCCCGGAGAAACGATTCGAGGTTATGTATTCCTGGATGCAAACAGGAATAATTCAAGGGAAGCCAGTGAACCGGGCGTTCCAAACGTTCTGGTTTCCAACGGATTGGATGTAACGCCCACAGGCGCAAAAGGGAAATATGAACTGAATATATTCGGCGACGCCGTGATATTCATCACCAAGCCCGATGGCTTTGCAACCCCGGAAAGCAAATGGAATCTGCCTCTTTTTTACTATATCCACCGCCCCATAGGATCTCCTTCCTCCCGTTATAAAGGGTGCGATTCCACTGGACCCCTTCCCTCTTCCCTTGATTTTCCTCTACGCAAAACCGAAAGCCTTTCAGAATTCGAAGCGCTTGCTTTTGCCGATACTCAACCCAGAAATCTCAAGGAACTCGCCTATGTACGCGATGATGTAATAAACGGAGTCATTGGATCAAACGCCGCTTTCGGGATTGTACTCGGTGATATCCTTTTTAATGATCTCTCCTTTTTTGATGAATACAAAGATATCATTTCAAAAATTGGAATTCCCTTTTATCATATCCCCGGAAATCATGATACAAACCAGGATGCGCCAGATGATCAATATTCCATGGAAACCTATATCCGCCATTTCGGGCCTCCTTACTATTCCTTCGATTTCGGGCAAGTTCATTTCGTGGTTCTGGACAACATCGATTGGATAGGGCCCCGGGAAGGGCATAGAGGGCGTTATGAACCACGGCTCGGGGAAAAACAACTCAAATGGCTTGAAAACGACCTCAAGCATGTGGATCACTCAAAACTGGTGGTTATCTGTTGCCATATCCCAATAAAGAACATGCGAAACGCCCATGAACCCATGTTGATGAAAGATATGGAGAGCCTTCTAAAAATCCTCGAAGGGAGAGAAAATATACTCTTTCTCGCAGGCCATACTCATACCTTGAGGCATCATTACCTGGATCATGATGATGGCTGGAAGGGAGCAAAACCGATTCACCAGATTACCTGCGGAACAATCAGCGGATGCTGGTGGGGAGGACCCAAAGATGTGGATGGCATTCCGGTTGCCGTTATGAGTGATGGCGCCCCGAATGGTTATCACCTGTTTCATTTCAAAGGAAATTCCTATAGCGAAAAATATATTCCCGCTCGTTTTGATGATGAGTTTCAGATGCAGATTTCATCCCCTCCGGTTGAGATTATGCGGGATGAAATCCCGGATCATCTTGTCGTTGTGAATATATTCAACGGAAGCGTAAAGAATTACGTGGAATGCAGGATCGACGATTCCTACACAACGGAAATGACATACGTCATCAGAACGGATCCCTATATGGAACAACTGATACAGAATAACAAAGATTCATTTGGTTCATCCTTCAATCCCCGCGTTTCGTTTCATATCTGGCAATCTCCCCTTCCCCAGAATTTGAAGGAAGGGCTTCATACCATCACGATTAAAACCACGGATCAATACGGACAAAAATTTCAAGGATCGAAAATCTTCAGGATCGAGTGAAAAAATTTTATTGAAAATCATTGAATATTGTAATATGAATTTCCCTTGTTTTATGGAACGAAAACGGGAGATAAACTTATGAAAACAGCTCATATTTTTTCAATGACCGAATACGTAGAAAAGGCGTTAATAAAGGCTGAATATAATCGCGATGAGAATGGCGTTGTGATTGCCAAAGTCGCGAACGCTTCTGGCTTTTTTGCCCAGGGAGACAATTTTGAGGAAGCAAGGGATCATCTCCGGGAAGTCATTGAAGGCAATGTAATCCTTTCCCTTCAACTGGGCATCCCCATTCCCTCCATCGAAGGCGTTAAAATAACAGAGGCGACTCATGTATAAAGTCACTTCCCTGAAACCGCAAGAGGTGATTAGAAAACTCCGCGCTTTAGGTTATGAAGGTCCATATCCAGGTGGAAAACATCAAAGAATGGCAAACCTTGACACTGGAAAGGTTATTCCCGTTCCATTCCATAAAGGCAATGACGTAAGTATAGGTTTGATCAACGAAATTATCCGGGAAATCGGCGTCACGCGGGATGAATGGTTAAACCTGTAATTGAAATCACTGTTTTAGTAAGGAGGATCAAATATGGCAATCCAACGCATTCTTATGATTTCATTTTTTCCCATCCTGTTTTTCAGCGGTTGTAAAACCACCATGACCAATGAGGATTTCCGCGCTATGCGATATCCTGTGGATGAAAGAGGTTTTTCTCCCGTGGATAAACGCCTCGCATCCGCCCCGCCCGTTACAGATGACGCCGAAGGCGCTCTCAATCCTTATGTCCTGAAAGTCATAGAGGCTTATCCCAAAGACCTCTCCTATCCCTATCGCTGTATCAAGGAAAAGGAATACGATCTTTATAACGGCGTTACCCAGGATCTGTATTACAAGGGCAGGGTTGTGGCAAAGGCGCATCCCAACAACACCCGATGCAGCTATTGCTGCGGCTTGACGTTCGAGATTTTCGTTCGCGCCATGAAGGAACGCAACATGCAGAAAGGCATCGATCCCGACGACTTCAACGGCATGTCTTTTTTCGATCTGCATAACCTGTTGCAGATATGGTATATCGAGGGCGCTGGAGACAGCCCGCGGAAAGGGATCGAACTCTACGGCTTGGGAAAACGCATCGAAAACTGGGAGGAGGCGAAAACAGGAGATTTTCTGGATTACAGCAGGAACAACAAATCCGGACATTCCGTGATCTTCATCGAATGGGCGCGGGATGACGCCGGAAAAATCACGGGATTCAAATACTTTTCGAGTAATAGTAGCGGCGTTGGCTATATCACGGAATATTTCGCGGATTCAGGAGTGGAAGGGGGGAAGGTATTGAATAAATGGTTTCGCCTTGCGCGCGTGGGAAGCATCGAAAACTACAAAACCTTTGATCGTACCAAAATCCCGATCCGCCGCGCCTACGCCCCGTAAATAAAAAGCATGAGGGCAAGAAAAAGCATGGGGTCAATCCACTGAATATTACTGAATATTCTATCATAACTCGTGAAATATCAATAATATAACTTATCCGCAGATTATCACAGATTCCCACAGATTATGATTAATAAAATCTGTGAAAATCGGCGTCATCTGCGGATTCAAAATGTTCTCTTACAAATCATCTTTTTATATAATCGGGGCATTCTGTGGCGTTGGGGCGTTCGGGTCTTTTGCAGACGTCTCGATAGTCGTAACGGCAGGTATCGCAAAGAAACGTCTCTTCCACCAGGAATATCTTTTTCAGGAGGCGTTTTATCCTTTTAAACAATTAGAGCGCATCCTCCTCTTCCTTCCAGTTTTTGATGTCGTCTTCGGTATCTTCCTGGCGATCGGGTCCTTTGGAATAAAGATCATACTCCTGGTTATGTTCGCCGGGGAATTTATATATGAAATCTTCCTTCCAGGCGTCTTTTGGAATTTCCTTGAGATAAGCGGAATCCCAATCCTCTTCGGGAACATCGCTGGGGCATTTAACAAGGGCAGCCAAACCCTGTTCGGAGCTGGGAAACGCCCCGACGTTCATTTCATACTGGGAGAGGGCGGTTCCAATGGTATTCATATTGGCTTTGGTGGACATGATGCGGGCTTTTTTGGCTTTGCCAGTGAACTGGGGAACGGCGATTCCCATCAGGATGCCGATGATAACCACGACAAACATGATTTCAAGGAAGGTAAATCCCTTTTTATGCGATCTGAATCTTTTCATCTTAAAAATCCTTTCCTGCAAAATCATCACAAACGCATTGTACCTGTTCTTACTATTATGACTTCTCTTTCACGTTTTTGGTTAGATAATTAATCATCGTTTCGAGGTTATGATCTTCTTTGAGGTTGTTTTCAATCTTTCTACAAGCGTGCAACACGGATGTATGATCGCGGCCTCCGAAGTGTACGGCGATATCCGGAAGGGATTTGCCGGTCATTTTGCGGCAGAGATACTGGGCGATGTGGCGGGGCATGGAAAACTTTTTGTTCCTGTTATGCCCGATCATATCCGCCAGTTTGATGTCGAAATACTCGCACACGCAATTTTGAATGGCTGCGATGGAGGCTTCTTCTTGCATATCCTTTGACATAAGGTCGCCGATGGCTTCCCTGGTGAGGTTGGCGTTGAGGGTTTTCTTTTTATGAATGGTCATATAAGCCTGGAGGCGAACCAGGGCGCCTTCGAGGAAGCGGATATTGGAATTGATGCGTTCCGCGACATACACCAGCACGTCATCCGGCGCCTGGAGTTCATACATTTCCGCCTTTTTTTTCAGGATAGCGATGCGGGTTTCCAGATCAGGGGGCTGAATGTCCACGATCAAACCCCATTCGAAACGGGAGCGGAGGCGTTCCTCCAGGGTGACGAGTTCCTTGGGGGGTCTGTCGCTGGAGATGACAATCTTTTTCCCTGCGTCATAAAGGGCGTTGAAGGTGTGGAAAAACTGCGTCTGGGTGTGTTCCTTACCTATGAAGAACTGGACATCATCGAGCAGAAGGAGATCGACATTGCGATAATGATTCCGGAAATCATACTGTTTATTTTTTGTGATGGCGTCGATAAAGGCGTTCATGAACTGTTCGGATGTGACGTAAAGAACGACATGTCGCGGCGACTTGACGAGGTAGTCGTGTCCGATGGCCTGCATGAGGTGGGTTTTTCCGAGTCCGACGCCCCCGTAGATGAAGAGAGGATTATAAGCGCGGGAGGCGGGATCGGAAACCGCGCGAGCCGCTGCATGAGCGAACCTGTTGGACTCTCCCACTACGAAGCGATCGAAGGTGTATTTGGAATTGAGTTGAGTAGCGGCGAAATCGAGGTCTCTTTTCTTCGGGGGCGATTCCTTTCCCTGTGCGGAATCCGCCGTTTGCGCCTTTTCCGGATCGTCATCTCCCTCCATGGTAAGAAAGACGATTTCCGGTCTTCTCTGGGTCAATTTTTCAACCGCGGCGAGAATCTGGTCGTAATAATTGGAGAGCAGCCATTTCCGGTATAAATCGCTGGGAACGATCAGGGTAAGGGTGTCATTGTTAAAGGAATGAAACCGCGCCGGGGTGAACCAGGTTTCGAAACAATCCTTGTCAAGGGAGGGTTTGAGAATCTGAAGAACGTCATCCCATATTCTCTGTGTCAGTAATTCCATGGCGTACATTCCTTCATGTCTTCATGTGATGAAATGAGCAGAGGCGCGGCAAGGGGAAAAGGGGCTACCGATCACAGAGAAAGAGACAAGGAAAAAAAACCACGCGCTACAGGAATTTATATCAACGCCTTTCTTATTCCCTAACCGATAAGGTTATAGAATAAAAAAAACCGTAGAAGTTACTTTATCATGAAATCCGCCGAACCAACTGCAAATTTGCTTTATTTACTTAAGTTTCCCATCAATAGAGAAATCTCTTACACGTTTAGCAATCCAAATTGCATTATTCAAGAATTATTTTTTAAATTTTTCCATGCGGTGAAAAACAAAATCAATCGCCGCCTTGCCGACAATCTCCAGGCTCCAGGGAGAACAGGCGTCAGGCGTATCTTCCTGCGTATGCCACTCGGGATAATCAAAATCGATCAGGTCGATATAGGGAATTCCGCGACGCAGGAAAGGTTCATGATCGTCATGGATGACGTAAGGCAAAGGCTCGTCGATAAAATAACGGGGCGCTGATTTTTGCGCCGAACGCCAGAAATCCCTTGTGAGTTCCGGGGCATGTTTCATCATCATTTGTTCGGGTTGAATCCTGAGATTCCGATCGCCGATCATGTCGAAATTGACGCCCATGGTAATGGGATAATCATGTAAAGAATGTTCCGCAAAGTAAGTGGAACCAAGGCACCACTGCTCCAGAGAGCCGGGAAGACCCGCATCTTCGAGATCGAAAAAAAGAAAAATGATTCTGCCCGGATAGCGGCGTTTGGATATAACTCTTGCAATTTCAATCAGAACCGCCACGCCGGAGGCGCCATCATTCGCGCCAATGATCGGTTGGAAACGCAATTGCGCATCCGCATCGCGATCCGCCACGGGTCTTGAATCCCAGTGGGCGCTCAGGGCTACAAGATCTGTTGAAGGGGAATCTCCGGAATACAATCCGATGATATTCGTTCCGGTAACATCTGATTTCATCAATTGAGAATAAACGCGAAAGTTCTGACGCTTGACGGTTAATCCGATTTCTTTCAACTCATGTTCTATAAAATTCGCGCAAGCTGCGGAAGCGGGAGATCCCGGAACCCTGGGGCCAAAAGAGCATTGCCTCTGGAGTAATTCAAACGCTCGTTTTCCAGAGAAACCATCATTTTCCGCCGAAACGCTCAAAGGATGGAACGCCCATGAAAAAAGAAAACCACAAAAACACATAAAACGACCAATCCTGTAAATATGTTTCCCTGATTTCCTTTCATTTATAATTTTACGTTTTTCATTTTTCATTTTTCATTTTTCCTGTTTTTGCAATTTTGCCCATGTATCCCGCAGGGTAACGGTACGGTTGAATACCATTTTCTCACTTGTGGTATCGGGATCTACGCAGAAATATCCCAGCCGTTCGAACTGGCAAATGAAACCGGGGTTTTTCCCCTTCAGCGCTGGTTCCATTTTGCACGAGGAGAGGATTTCCAGGGAGTTGGGATTGATATTGGATTTCCAATCCGTTCCTTCCTCTACTTCGTTGGGATTTTCCTTTAAAAATAGTTTCTCATACAAACGCGCTTCGGAGTTCAGGGCGTGAAAAGCGGAGACCCAATGGAGCGTTGCCTTGACCTTTCTTCCATCGGGGGCGTCTCCTCCCCTGGTAGCGGGATCATAAAGGCATCTCAATTCAACGATTTGGCCATTTGCATCCTTGACGACTTCGCGGCAGGTGATGAAATAGGCGTAACGAAGCCGGACCTCGCGTCCCGGCGCCAGGCGATAGAACTGCTTCGGAGGATTTTCCATGAAATCGTCCCGTTCAATGTAAATAATGCGTGAAAAGGGAATGATCCGGGTTCCCGCTTCGGGATTTTCGGGATTATTGACCGCTTCCAGCATTTCCGTTTTATCTTCAGGATAATTTTCAATGATAACTTTCAGGGGGCGTAAAACCGCCATGAAACGGGGGGAGCGCTTGTTGAGGTCCTCCCTGAGGCAATATTCGAGGAGGGCGATATCGACCGTGCTGTCTCCCTTCGCCACTCCGATCCGGTCGCAAAAAGTACGAATAGACTCCGGGGCGTATCCCCTGCGCCGTAAACCGGCGATGGTCGGCATGCGGGGATCATCCCAGCCCCGCACATAGCCATCTTTCACCAGCTCCAGGAATTTGCGTTTGCTCATCACGGTATAGCTGAGATTCAGCCGCGCAAATTCTATCTGTTGCGGATGATAAATTCCCAATTGATCCAGGTACCAATCGTAAAGGGGGCGATGATCTTCGAATTCAAGGGTACAGATGGAATGCGTGATGCGTTCGATGGAATCCTCGAGTCCATGCGCCCAGTCGTACATGGGATAGACGCGCCATTTATCGCCCGTTCGGGGATGGGCTGCATGGAGGATGCGGTACATCACGGGATCGCGCAGATTGAGATTGGGGGACGCCATATCGATTTTTGCGCGGAGCACACGGGAACCATCGGGAAACTCTCCCGCCCTCATTCTTTGAAACAGATCGAGATTTTCCTCGACGCTTCGATTGCGATAAGGGCTTTCCTTTCCAGGTTTTGTGAGGGTACCGCGATAATCCCGGATTTCTTCCGGAGTGAGATCGCACACATAAGCCTTTCCGGATTTGATCAATTGTACGGCATAATCGAACATCTGATCGAAATAATCCGAGGCGAAGTAAAGGCGGTCATCCCAATCGAATCCGATCCACCGGACATCCTGGATAATGGAATCGATGTATTCCTGTTCCTCTTTTATCGGATTGGTGTCATCGAACCTGAGATTACAGAGTCCGTGATACTTTGCCGCCGTGCCGAAATTGAGGCAGATGGACTTGGCGTGTCCGATGTGAAGATAACCATTGGGTTCCGGAGGGAAGCGCGTGTGGACGCGCCCTTGATATTTTCCGGATTGCAGGTCTTTTTCTATGATTTCATGAATGAAATTAGTCGATTTCAAAGGTTCAGATTCTTGCATAAACAAAGCTCCTGAGACAATTTAATGGGTTTTTCTGTTTTTCAGAAAGGTCATGGCTTTCCGGATGCGATCCAGGGTTTTATCCTTTCCGAGGAAATGAATGACTTCAAAGAGACCGGGGCTTGCGAGTCCTCCGGTGAGAGCAAGGCGAACCGGCTGGGCGATTTTTCCGAAACCAATATTGTTTTCTTCAATAAGCTGCCTCATCGCCTCCTCGAGGGAAGACAGGGAGAAATCACCGGCATTGGAAAGCGCCTGGAGCGCCATCTCAAGAAAGGCGACAGGATCGCCGCCTTTTGATATCTTATCAATCCCTTTTTCATCGTAAACAATGTCGTCTTTGAAGAAATAAGAAAGTTGATCGATCATTTCAACCAGGGTTCTGCCGCGTTCGATCACAAGGGAAATAATGCCCTCGAGCCAGCTGCGTTCATGGCGGGAGGGATCGATCCCGCGTGATGGCATGAAATCAATCACGCGCCTCACAATCTCATCTCTGGGCATTGCCCGGATATACATGCCATTGATCCAGAGGAGTTTTTCCGTGTCAAATACGGCGTTCGCCTTTCCGACTCCGGAGAGATCGAACAGATTAACAAGCCGTTCTTCAGAGAAAATTTCTTCGTCATTACCGGGGGACCAGCCGAGAAGGGCGAGGAAATTAAAAAGGGCTTCGGGGAGAAATCCCTGTTCCGCATACTCCATAACGGAAGCGGCGCCATGGCGTTTCGAGAGTTTGGAGCGATCGGTTCCCAGGATCATGGGCACATGGGCGAA